>CAWUIN010000056.1:0-17696 GCA_963922535.1 uncultured Hyphomicrobiaceae bacterium
AAGTCCGGTTCTGTGAGAGGCGCGGTGGAGTAATCCATTGCGCCTACTCGACGCACACTTACAGCTGTTTGATTTCGCGATTTTTAATTTGGGAAAGCGCATTGAATTACTCATGTTCTGCCATGAATACAGCCGGATATGCCCGGAGATGTCATAAGCATCTCCGGATCCGACGGGACAACTTTCACCAAACTTTCGGCATGGGCTGTTGCGCTTATGCCGCTTGCTGCGAAGTATGTTCGATCGACTTCGATGCAGTTGAGGCGGTTGCGATCTTTATTGCGCGCGGCTTCATACTTTCCGGAAGCTCACGCTTAAGTTCGATTGTCAGCAAACCATTGGCAAAGGTAGCTCCCTTGACCTCAATGTGTTCTGCAAGATCGAAATTGCGCTCGAAAGATCGGCCAGCAATACCACGATACAGATACTTGGTATCCTGATTTTCCGTGATCTTGCCTCGCACCTTCAACTTGCCTTGCTCGGAGGTCAGCTCAACGTCGTCTTTGCTGAAGCCAGCCAGAGCAATAACGATGCGATAGTCGTCGGTACCAGTCTTTTCAATGTTGTAAGGTGGGTATCCGACATCCGTGTCAGCCACCCGCATAGCCGCTTTCATGATATGCGGCACACGGTCAAAACCAATCGTCGAACGATAGAGCGGTGTGAAATCCAGATTCGTCATGGTCATCCTCCTTATGAAGCGATACCTGTATAGAAAAAGAGTTATTTAGGTCCCCTGACAGGGCAACCTGATCGAGATTTGGGAGCGACAATTCCTGTCGTCAAGAACCTTTTTGAAAAATTTTAGCACTTTAATCTTTAGAGTGCCAATTTGCCTTTGATACGTATTTTACGTGAGCAACAATTAATTCCTTTGTGCATGTTCCTGGCAGGCCCGCTGCTCGAATACCCTGATGGAGCCCTCCACGACCATATCGCAGCCATGCACGAGAGTCATATTGCCAACACAGCAAAAAAATCTCAACAGCTTAAAGGTTAAGCCGCCGACACGAAGCACGCGAATCATCTAAGATTGTGCGAGCTAATGTTGCAGGCTTACGAGAGATGGCGCAGTTGAACCATCCTCGGAGCCGAGACACAGCACAGCAGTTTTGCCACAAACATTAGGAAATCAGCGATGCTTGATCGATTAGAGAAAACTACAGCGCTGCTTGATGCCATGGAACAGGCGCTACCATTCAAAGTACGCCTGACGCCTGAGCTGATCAACAACTTCGCTAAACAAGAAAGACCGTTGGACGTTAAGTCGGTTGAGACCGTGACGGATATTTTCTATGCCGGTGACGAAGGCGGCATTATGTGCAGCATTACTCCTTCGGATGCCAAGAGCGTCGTCGTGGTGTCACTTACCCACCTTTGCGTCCCGCGTAATCTGCCGTTTGCAGCCGCTGCCCACGCTTACCAAAAGCAAAGAGTGAAAAAACTCAGACATCAAAAAACGTTATAAGAACAAAGCAGGACAATAGTACAGCAGAACTAGAATAGGACATAAGATGTTGGGCAGGCCAGAAAAGACTGCGCGTCTGATGGAAATGCTCTAGGCGTCAGTGCTGTTTGAACTCAAACTTCTGGTTAAGGATCCTCACCTGCTGTGAAAATAAAATCCTGAACGGTCGTAAGCTCCATCAAAACGGTTTTTGGAGTTCTCTATAAGGCCAATCATGGTGGCATTGTACTTGGTGTCGGCATGGTAGATGTATACGCGTGGGGTGGCTTACGACACATTTAACCCCAAGGCTACGCACTCTTACACATCAATTCGATGTGAAGACAATAATAATAATCCGCCGAAAGGTACAGGCTTGTCACTGTAATCCTGCGTTAGGCGTAGTCCGTGCCATATTGCCCTCCAGGGGTAATTTTAAAAGCAACTGAACCGCATTCCTTGTATTAGAGCAAAGGCATGATAGGTGAAGATGGCACTGGAATGAGATGAGAAATCTTTGGCTTCATAATTTATAAGCGCTGTCAAAGGGCATTTTAGTAGCGGTAGGCCCATCATAGGTCTCCCGCTGTCTCGCCTGCCAAGAGCGAGACCGGAGGTTGTGATGAGGTTTGCAGTGAATGGAGCCTTGTGACGTTAGCCTGTAACATCAAGGGTTGCACAATCTGATGCTTGAGCAGCAGAAATCATGCGCCTTAATCTGCGATGCCAGCCACCTGAAGCGACGGCTCGGGATCAACTCTAAGCCACCTTTCTGAATGCGCCCCGAAAGTAAATCGTGCCATACTTCTCCCCACACCATTACCGTTTGCTCCCCCGGCATTTGCTAAGCTATATGGTGCGGTGTCAGCTGAGCTTGTTCCATGTCTGCACCGGCAGAAAATCGGCGTTAAAACGCGAGCCCGACAGGCCCTGGACCAGGAGAGCGGTAATTATGCTGCGTTGAAACGCACAGAAACGATGAAATATCCTTGTAATTCATATCACTTTCCCGTAATAAAGCAGATCAAGATTATGCAGCTGCGAGAGTGAGTCCTCACGGTCTCACTCTTTTTTATTATGTTATTAATGGTCTGCCCGGATATCTCACCATAATCGTGGCTTGTCTCACGCTTAATAGCGCCATGGCTTTGTTGTGTACGCCAATGCGCTCTTTAGAAGTCTCTTTACAAGGCGGTTTGAGCGCTGCATGCATCGCTACGGTGAGGCCGGGGTCAAAAGCAATAAAGGCATCTTGATGTCAGGTCCTGAATTCTTAGACCGTAGATTTATCCGCGAAAATGGCTTGGCGGCGGCTATTGCAGAGCTTGTGGAGCCGTCGCTCGCGGATATGGGGTTTCGCCTCGTCCGTGTGCAATTAATGGGGCGAGATAATACGCAGACCGTTCAGATTATGGCTGAACGGCCAGACGGCAGTATATCAATCGATGATTGCGCGACAGTATCACGTCAATTATCGCCGTTGCTTGATGCATTCGATCCCATTCCAGGAGCCTATCGTTTGGAAATATCCTCTCCCGGCATCGACAGGCCTCTTGTGCGGGCTGTCGATTTCGAAGATTGGTCGGGTTATGAAGCTAAAATTGAATTGCGTGAGCTGCTGGATGGCCGCCGTCGTTTTCGCGGTGTGCTTGAGGGGTTTGAAAATGGCGAAGTCCGTATTGAGGTTGAACTCGACCAGATTGGCCGCCAGATCCTGGGATTGCCGGTTGAATTGATCGAAAGTGCAAGGTTGGTGCTCAGCGATGCATTGATCCGCGAAAGTCTGCGGCGCTCAAAGCAGTCTATTGAGCCTCTTGATTTGGAAAATCCAGATGACCCCGTTTCGACTGCAGCCGAAGTCGAGCAGTTGGGCGAAAAGAAGGACGAATAACTATGTCAATGGCAGGCATTAGCGCGAACCGTTTGGAACTCCTGCAAATTGCAGATGCAGTGGCGCGTGAGAAGTCTATCGATCGCAACATTGTTATTGAGGCCATGCAGGATGCTATTCAGAAGGCCGCCAAATCGCGTTACGGTGTTGAAAATGATATCCGCTGTTCTATCGATCCTAAAACAGGCGCAACGCTTCTGACGCGTGTGCAGACTGTTGTTGAGAATGTCGAAAACGAATGGACGGAAATTCGCCTTGAAGATGCGCACGCAGTAAAGCCGGATGCGCAGATCGGCGACGAACTGGTCGAAGAATTGCCGCCGATCGACTTTGGGCGGGTTGCAGCGCAAAACGCAAAGCAGGTAATCGTCCAGAAGGTTCGTGATGCCGAGCGAGATCGTCAATACGAAGAGTATAAAGATCGTCTGCATGAAATCGCCAACGGCGTTGTCAAGCGCGTCGAATATGGTAATGTCATTGTTGACCTTGGTCGAGCTGAGGCCATCATCCGTCGTGATGAAATGATACCGCGTGAAGCTGTACGCTATGGCGATCGGGTTCGCGCTTACGTCCACGATGTCCGCCGCGAGCAGCGTGGCCCGCAGATTTTTCTGTCGCGGGCACGACCGGAATTCATGGCCAAGCTGTTTGCGATGGAAGTGCCGGAAATTTACGATGGTGTAGTTGAGATCAAATCCGTTGCCCGGGATCCTGGTTCACGCGCGAAAATTGCCGTTCTTTCAAAGGATTCCTCAATTGATCCGGTTGGCGCCTGCGTCGGAATGCGTGGTCAGCGTGTCCAGGCCGTCGTCAATGAGCTTCAGGGTGAGAAAATAGACATTATTCAGTGGAACGATAACGCTGCAAGCTTTATCGTGAACGCATTGGCGCCTGCCGAAGTGAGCAAAGTTGTCCTTGACGAAGAGGCCGATCGTATCGAGGTGGTTGTGCCTGAAAGTCAGTTGTCTTTGGCTATCGGCCGGCGCGGGCAGAATGTCAGGCTCGCATCGCAGCTTACCGGGTGGGATATCGATATTCTCACTGAGCAGGAAGAAAGCGAGCGCCGGCAAAAAGAGTTTTCCGATCGCTCACATTTGTTCATGGATGCGTTCGATGTTGACGAAGTAATTGCTCAATTGCTTGTAACCGAAGGTTTTACATCAGTTGAGGAAGTTGCGTTTGTTGAAGTCAGTGAAATTGCCGGCATTGAAGGATTTGATAACGATACGGCAGAGGAAATCCAGGCACGTGCGCGCGATTTTCTGGAGCAGCAGGAGCAAAAGCGCGACGAACGGCGTAAACAGCTGGGCGTTGAGGATGAAGTGGCCAGCATTTCCGGTGTTACATCGGCAATGATGGTTGCTTTTGGTGAAAATGATATCAAGACCTTGGAAGATATCGCTGATTGCGCAACCGATGATTTGATAGGCTGGATTGAAAGGCCTAAGCAGAAAGGCGCAGAGACCATCAAACACAAGGGAATTCTTGATGGTTTTGATCTCAGTCGCGAAGAAGTCGAAGAAATGATCCTTGCGGCACGTCTTCTGCTTGGTTGGATTGATCCAGTGGAAGATGAAGATCCAGTGGAAGATGATGAGACCAGCGATGAAACGGAGGATGACATCGTAGAAGATGCCGGCAGCGAGACGGAAGTAGCCGAGGCTGGGCAGGCTTAAATCTGAGAAGATCCATAAATTCCATAAATGTAGGGTGGCATTCATGGCGGCAAGACATTATGATAATGTATGTTCAAGCAAGGCTACTCCTGAACGCACATGCATTATTACGCGAGTTGTCCATGATCAGGACAAATTAATAAGGTTTGCTTTATCTCCGAAAAATGAAATTGTGCCAGATATCACTGCTAAGCTTCCTGGACGTGGGGCGTGGGTTTTGAATTCCAGGCAAGTTTTAGAAACTGCAATTGCGCGGAGGGCATTTGACCGGGCATGGCGTCGGCGTGTTGAAGTTCCAGAAGATCTCGTCGAAAGGGTCGACAGCCTGCTTGAGCGTCACGCACTTGATGCGCTGAGCCTTGCCAACAAGGCTGGTTGTGTCACATGTGGCTATACAAATGTAAGCGAGCGCATTATAAATGCGCGAAATATTACTCTTTTACAAGCAACAGATGCCAGTGATGGCGGACGTCAGAAGTTAGCTCGTAAATACAGAGCTATATGTGACGCTTTAAAAATAGAACCGCAAATCGTTGATATCTTCACGGTTAGGCAAATCAGTTTGTCTATTGGTAAGCCTAATGTGGTACATGCTGCTATAATTTGTGAAAAGGCGGCCGAAAAGTTTATAAAGTCTGCGATGCGGGCAGCCACATTTCGATCGAACCCGGCGACAGAAAATGAAAACGCTGGGGTGGCAACGAGAAAAAAATCGCCATCGGAGCAAGGCGAATGATGTAGGACGAGAAACGGGACAGGCATGGACGAACCGAAGGAAACCGACGATAAAACAACAAATGGCCGCAAACAGCTAAGCCTTAAAAGGAATGTAGATGCCGGTCATGTCCAACAAAAATTCAGCCATGGTCGTTCGAAGTCGGTTGTCGTTGAAACGAAACGCAAACGCGCGGTAATACCGCAGAGAAGCGAAGGTGGGCGTTCATCTGGCACGCGTGCGGGCAACAATAAAAAAGGCCTTAAGAAAACAACCGGGCCTAGCGGGCTGTCTAACGAGGAGGTCGCAAAGCGTGCTGCAGCGCTTGTCGCTGCCCAGCGAGCTGATCGGGAGGCGGAGCGCAAGGCGGCCGAAGCTGCAGAGCTTAAAGCCAAGCAGGACGAGATAGAAAGGCAGGAGGCACAGCGTAAAGCTGCAGAGGAAGCCGAGCGCAGGAAGCTTGAGGAAGCTGCAGCGGCAAAAGCACAAGCTGAAGCTGAAAGAATAGCGAAATCCGCGCCTGTTGTTGAAGATGCACTAAAACCTGTTCCGCAAAAACAGGAACAGGCAAAGCCGGCTACGGCAAAGTCTGACGATAATGCATCTAGCCCGCAGCAGAAAAATCCAGCAGATTTGGGTGTGCAGCAGGCCAGGGGCCGTGTTCGCGATGAAGCTGATAAAAAAGCAAAATCAGCATCATCCTCACAGCGCAGTCATGTCGATGAGCCATTACTAAAGTCAATTGGTATGGTTCGTCCGATGATCGTCACGCGAACGGATCGACCTGAACCGAAGAAGCCGGAACCTCCGAAGAAGGCCGAAGAAAACCAGCGACGAATTCTCAAGCCTGCTGCGCCACCATTGCAGGCGCGTGAGGAGGAGGACGATCGCCGCAAGCGGGGCAGTGGCAAGCGCGCTGTTGCGCGCGGCGACGATGGCCGTGTGCGTGGAAAGCTGACGATAACGAATGCGTTCGATGAGCGCCAGCGTGAGCGTTCGCTTGCATCTTTGAAGCGTAAACGCGAGCGTGATAAGCAAAAAGCGATGGGTATTGCCCAGGCGCGTGAGAAAATTGCCCGTGAAGTCATTATTCCTGAAGTGATCACTATTCAGGAACTTGCCAACCGCATGGCTGAACGTGCCGTCGATGTCATCAAATATCTGATGAAACAAAGCGTAATGCACAAAATCAACGACGTTATCGATACTGAGACGGCGCAGTTGATTGTGGAGGAATTTGGTCACACCTTCAAGTTGGTCTCGGAAGCTGATGTGGAAGAAGGATTTATAGATGAGATCGACGCACAAGAAACGCTGAAACCGCGTGCACCTGTTGTTACCATCATGGGACACGTTGACCATGGTAAGACCTCATTGCTGGATGCCATAAGGTCGGCCAATGTCACCAGCGGCGAGGCTGGTGGTATTACCCAGCATATTGGTGCTTATCAAGTCTCAACGCCAAGTGGTCAGAAGATCACATTTATTGATACGCCAGGTCACGCTGCCTTCACGGCCATGCGTGCCCGCGGTGCAAAAGTAACCGACATTGTGGTGCTGGTTGTTGCAGGCGATGACGGCGTCATGCCGCAGACCGTTGAAGCCATTGCGCACGCTAAAGCTGCTGAAGTACCGATGATCGTTGCGATCAACAAAATGGACAAACCTGGTGCCGATCCGATGCGGGTGCGCACTGAGCTGCTGCAGCACGAGGTTGTTGTAGAAAGCATGTCGGGCGAAACGCTGGAAGTTGAAGTGTCGGCGCTTAAGAAAATGAACCTGGACGGTTTGCTCGAGGCGATAAGTCTTCAGGCTGAATTGCTTGATCTTCAGGCCAATCCGGATCGTTCTGCGGAAGGCTTTGTCATTGAAGCGAAGCTTGAACGCGGCCGTGGTCCTGTCGGCACTCTGCTTGTGCAGCGTGGAACGCTGGCGGTTGGAGACATTGTGGTGGCCGGCACATCCTGGGGGCGCGTGCGTGCGCTGATCAATGATGTCGGTGCCAACGTTAGCAAGGCCGGTCCGTCTTTTCCGGTTGAAGTTCTTGGTTTTGACACGGCACCGGAGGCTGGCGATCAGTTTGCTGTCGTCGAGAACGAGGCACGGGCTCGCGAGATTACAGATTATCGTATCCGCAAGCGGCGTGAGACGCTTGGATCTGCCGGAACGGCACGCACACTTGAACAGATGATGCAGCAGTTGCATGAAGAGGGAAAAAAGGAATTTCCGCTCATCGTCAAAGGCGATGTGCAAGGTTCTGTGGAAGCCATTGCCGGTGCGCTGGCCAAAGTCGGGAATGAAGAGGTCGAAGCACGGATCATCCATTCTGGCGTTGGCGGCATCACAGAGTCTGACGTTACGTTGGCAACGGCATCCAAGGCCGTGATTATCGGCTTTAATGTGCGCGCCGGCTTGCAGGCCAAGCAGGCAGCTGAGCAGGAAGGCGTTGAAATCCGCTATTACAGCATCATTTACGATCTCATGGATGATGTGAAAGCTGCCATGTCCGGCATGCTTGATCCGACCCTGCGTGAAATATTCCTTGGAAATGCTGAAATTCGTGAAGTGTTCAATATCTCAAAAGTCGGCAAGGTCGCTGGCTGTATCGTGACCGACGGCCGGGTGGAGCGTGGCGCCAAGGTCCGTCTTTTGCGCGATAACGTTGTTATTCACGAAGGCACCCTGTCAACGCTCAAGCGTTTTAAGGATGAGGTCAAGGAAGTTCCTGGCGGGCAGGAATGCGGTATGGCTTTTGCGAACTATCAGGACATACGCGCAGGCGACGTTATCGAATGCTTCCAGGTTGAAACCATCAAGCGCACACTTTAAAAGCCGTTAAGGCTCCTTGCGGTCATGTCTCAGCGGAAGCGTCTATTCTGCTAGACATTGACGAAGGAGGCGTAGTGTCCAGTCAATTTACAAAAGTGTTAAGGCTTGGCGCATGCTGCTTAAAGCGCGCCTCAAGCAACCTGTGCTGCTCATTAACCGGGTCAAATCGACACTGCGTATCATGGATTTCGCCACGCAATGCAACATCAATCTGGTGGAGCCGGTCACATAAATTGTAGCTTTGATGAATGAGACCTTTCAAACCTTCCGGCAGATCCTCGAAGTGTTTGATGTGTGATATGCGGCCAAATGGCCGCAACTTCAGCCCCTCCCGTTTGGCCAGAGCATCCTTCAATGAGATTTCACCATCTTTCAAGGAGCGCTGTATGAGCAACCAGGAAGCCAAATCTAGAAGCCGTGTCGTCAGGCGCATGCTTTGCGTCGCATATACGACTGAAACAGGTGGCTTCAAAGATTTTGCTTCCTTGCGACCTTCTCCATCGAGATACGCCGCAGTTCTTTCGACCAACGCCATTCCCTGTTTGAAGATATCTTCAAATTTATCCGAACGTGCAAAGTGCTGCCCGAAGCACACCATCATGCTGGTTTGGTCCATTGTACCTGACCTTGACACTGCGTCACCATAAGTTATGTGTGGATCTGTTGGTCTGTGGATTACCCAGAAATTAGATCATTTCAGGACATACCCGCAAGATACGTAAAAATGCTGCTTGCCGAAAACATCAACGCAAAAGTGCAACACAAAATGTCGGAAGGTCCCCCAAGCGGGCCTTTTAAGTGATACAGGCTTAATGTAAAGTAGTTCTACGAGCATTAAAAAATGTTTAATTTGAAGCAGGTATTGTATCTTCTACTGTTAACCTTCGAATAAAGTCTTGATTTTTCAGTTTTATCTTGTCCCGTTAAACAGTCTTATCACTACCTTTGTCGCCGCGTACGGCCGGTAGGCGCCACCATGGCACATTTGGATAAAGGTGGTGTTCGTGATGATATCCGAAATGAAAGCAAGTGAGTAGAGACAGCAACCAGTTGTAACCGTTACTGCGTGAACGGTGGCGATCGGAAAACGGCGTCTTTCCTGGCCGGTGTGGTAGATATGTCCCAAAATAAAAAAGCTGCAACGACGATGCTATGGCAGGCAACGCCCAAAATACAATGAGATTTAAATAACTGGCCTTAAAAACAAACAGATAGACAATGCTAACCAATGACAGGAACAACAGCTGCGGCCAACCGAAATATTCAGTAAAAAAATTCCAGTACCAGCGTAGAAAGCCGTGCGGTGGGCGTGCATCGAAGTCCGGATCATCCTCGGTGCCTGCGTAGCGATGATGGAGATGATGCTTACGGTTTAATTCATCGAAATGAAACCCGGCATACACGAAAAGGCAAAATCTTCCAATTGCTTTATTGAGCCATGGCCGAAATGGGGCCAGCGATCCATGCATGCAGTCATGCGCAATGATAAAAAGGCCAACATAAAGCCAGCTCATGAGAGCAAAGAGTAATGGAGCGAAAAATATGGTGGAGGGTTCCCATCGGTAGTGAAAAACGCTCCAAATGTGAACGCAGATCCATGCCGCAATCACAGTGCTGGCAAGTGTCAGGCCGATTGTCGGCTGGCGCCAGTCTCTCAACGCCGGCATTTTTTCATTCGACACGATCAGGCTCCATTTCTTCCAATCGGTTCGCTATGTATCATAGTCCGCATGGCGCGCGTAAGGTCAAGCGTAAATCGGCTGAGGCCGTCAGTTTGAATACCAGACGCCTCAAGGCACTCTAAGGCGCTTGCGATTTGTTCAAGAGCACGACGTTCGGCGCGTTCCACACCTATGAGACCGACAATCGTCGGCTTGGTGCCGTCCTTCAGTGTATCCTTGCCGGCCAATTCCTGCGACGTTACAACGTCAATAAGGTCATCGAACTCCTGAAACGCTTTGCCAAGAAGCATACCAAAGTCGCTCAGCAGCCATTTATGCGGGCCATGAAGGTTCGCTGCAATACAGCCGAGTTCTGCTGCGGCGGCAAATAGTGTGCCTGTCTTAAGGGCATGCGTCAGTTCCACGACCTCTGCATCGTGGCCGGTTGGCGCGAGATCGAGCACTTGTCCCCCCGACATGCCATCCGGCCCAATCGCGCTTGCAAGACATTTGACAGCCAAATGCCGTTGCTCAGCCGAGAGTTCGGGGCTGGATGCGAGCAGCTTCAATGCTTCGCTGATAAGCGAAATGGCAGCCAGAATTGCAACAGGCTCGCCAAATCTCACGTGATTTGTGGCCTTCCCACGCCGCATGGTTGCATCATCCATCGATGGAAGATCATCAATGATGAGAGAAGCTGTGTGCACCATCTCTACAGCTTTTGCGCAATTAAGGGCGCTGCGCCAGGCTTTGCCCCAGCCCTCCATGACCAGCAGCACAAGCAGTCCGCGTGCGCGTTTGCCACGCAAACCCAGGCTGTAGTTCATTGCTTTACACAACGTATCGTTTGCAGTGCTCCCGTCGCTGGTATGGATTTCCATTGTACCGGAAAGCTGGCCAAGCATTTCGTCGAAGAGTTCTGGTGTATCGTCGACATTGGACGATGGAGCTGTTAATGCTTCAACATCGTCTCTGCATTTAATCATCCACTAATCCTTTCGGCAATTTCAGTCATAGGCGCTGTAACAAATCTACTAAGCCGTTATCGTCTCAAAGATCGTGTGTTTATGTTCAAAACGCTCTTAGGCCGTGTCGTCAATTACCGGCTCTCGCATGCTAATTGACGACACGGCCTAATGCCTGTTAACGAAAAGTGCAACTGCTGGATGAATTATTTGCTGATACGCATGAATTTTTTGCAAGTAAAGCCAGGTGGCCAAGTCTGCCGGATGACCGAGTGTTCTGAATGCCCCAGTTTGTCAAACGGCTAATTGTGATTGTGTCTGATGTCGGATATTGAAAAGCGTAAAGATGAACACCTCGACGTCGTTTTGCGTGGTGAAGCCCTGGCGACGGGAAGCATCAGCGGCCTTGACGATATCAGGCTGTCGCATTGCGCATTACCTGAATTAAACATTGAAAACATTGACTTAAGTAGATCCTTGTTTGGTAAAAAACTTGAGGCGCCGATTTTGATCAGCTCTATGACGGGAGGGCCGCAAAGATCGATAGCTCTGAACAAGCATATCGCTGAGGCATGCGCCACACTTGGCCTTGCATTTGGCGTTGGATCGCAACGCATTGCACTCGAGGGCAAAAGTACAGCAGGTCTTGACCGTGAACTGCGCCGTATTGCGCCCAATGCCGTCATATTTGCAAATTTTGGTGCGGCTCAATTGCAACACTGGAAAGGCCCTGACATGGCTCTCCGTGCTGTTGAGATGATCGATGCGGATGCGCTGATTATTCATCTCAACCCACTACAGGAGGCTGTCCAGGCCGGCGGCGACACCGACTGGACTGGCCTTTTGAAAAAAATTGCAACAGTTTGCCGTGTCAGCCCCTTCCCGGTTATTTGCAAGGAAGTGGGCGCCGGGGTATCAGGCGCGATCGCCCGGCAACTGGTGGATGCTGGTGTGGCCGCGATTGACGTTGCAGGACTTGGCGGGACCAGTTGGGTTGCAGTTGAAGCTGCACGGTCAACAGATCCGAAGCAGCGTGCAATTGCCGCCCCGTTTCGCGATTGGGGCATTCCCACAGCACAGGCCATTGCGGAAGCGCGATATGCCTGCCCGGATGCCGTGATCATAGCGTCCGGCGGTGTTCGCAATGGTCTTGACTGTGCCAGATCGGTGCGGCTGGGCGCCGATATCGCCGGTCTTGCAGCTGGCGTTTTATCAACGGCAGTCGAAAGCACCGAGGCTTTGGTGGCACAGCTGGAGATTATTATCGCACAATTGCGGATCGCTTGTTTTTGCACAGGAAGCGGCAATCTGGCTCAGTTGCGCGCATCGCCGCTGGTCAACCCGCCTGCGTATCTCCGGTAATGACAGATCTTTAAATTTGAGGTCGAACGGATGACAACCACAACTAAAGAAGATTTAGAAGTGAGCAGTGAGCCAAATGCTGCTGCTTATGATGGACGCAATGCCAGCCGGCACGCGATTGTCATTGGCGCAGGTTTCGGCGGGCTTGCTTCAGCCCTCAGGCTGCGCGCCAAGGGATACGATGTCACCGTTCTGGAGCGTACTGGCCAGCCGGGCGGCCGGGCCCAGGTCTTCGAGCGCGGCGGCTACCGCCATGACGCCGGGCCAACGGTCATCACTGCACCATTTCTTTTTTCTGAACTGTTTGAGTTGTTTGGCAAGCGCCTTGAAGATTACGTAACATTTGTGCCTTTAAAGCCGTGGTACAGATTTCGTTTTCCAGACGGCGATACGTTTGACTATGGTGGCACGCTGGAGGATACGCTGGCCGAGATCCGGCGTATCGAGCCCAGGGATGAAGCCGGTTATCTTGCTCTCTTGGAGCACTCCAAAAAGCTATTCGATATCGGCTTTACCGAGCTTGCCGATCAGCCGTTCCACAATCCGTTCACTATGGTGCGCCAGATTCCGCGCCTTATCGCGCTGCGCAGTGATCGCACCGTCTGGCAACTGGTCAGCAAATACCTTGCCAGCGATAAAATTCGCCAGGCATTTTCGATACAGCCGCTGCTGGTCGGCGGTAATCCGTTCGAAACGACAAGCATCTACGGCCTTATTCATTATCTGGAGCGGGAGTGGGGTGTTTATTTTACGATGGGAGGCACCGGCAGCCTTGTCAAGGCGCTTGCCAGGCTGATGAACGAAGAAGGCATCGTGCTGCGCTGCAACACGACTGTCGAGGAGATTATCGTCGATGGTCGTATGGCAACAGGCGTCCGGCTTGCTGGCGGCGAAACCCTGCCGGCAGGCGTTATTGTCGCCAACACGGATCCCCTGCACCTTTATTCCAGCATGCTGCCGCGTGAAAAGGTTGCCATCTCGGCCAAACTCAAGCTTCGCTCACGTAAATCTATGGGATTGTACGTCCTCTATTTCGGCACGGATCGGACGTACCCGGATGTGGCACACCATACGATCTGGCTGGGCGAACGTTATCGCGAACTCCTCCACGATATCTTCCGGCGCAAGGTGATGACTGAGGATTTCTCGCTTTATCTGCACCGCCCAACCGCAACGGATCCATCATTTGCGCCGGAGGGCCACGATTCCTTTTACGTTCTCTGCCCTGTCCCCAACCAGGATGGCAGAATAGATTGGCGGGTCGAAGGGCCAAAACTCCAGCAGCGCATCGTTCAGGCTTTGGATGAAACCATGTTGCCGGGCCTCAGGACCAGCATTCAGTCACCGTTTTTCATGACCCCTCAGGATTTCGCTGACGACTATCTGAGCGTTGCCGGCGCAGGTTTTTCGATCGCACCGCATTTTACGCAATCCGCCTGGTTCCGCTTTCACAACCGCGCCGAAGGTATCGGTAACCTCTACCTCGCCGGCGCCGGTACCCACCCTGGCGCCGGCCTCCCTGGCGTCGTCTCCTCCGCCAAGGTGATCGAAAGGCTGGTACCCGCAGTTGCATGATGCAGGCGCGGGCTTAGGCCGTGTCGTCAATTGCTGCGCGAAGCCGGCGGGCAGTGATTTCATCGCGATAAAAGCATTGGCCGGCTCTCACAAGCCGCAGTTATCAGTTACAGTCGTTGTGAGACTATCGCGGCACCAGCATAATCTGCGCTCACTTTTGATACGCGACCATGCCGGCTTCAATCGATGCGCGGCGAGGGCTGGCCTTGTAGGTGCCAAGGATTTTCAACTCAGCAGAAAAATAGCCGAGTTCCTCTAGCGCGAGCCGGACGCTCCTGTCGTTCGGGTGACCTTCGATATCGGCATAGAACATCGTTGCATTGAAGGAGCCGCCGATCTGATAGCTTTCCAGCTTGGTCATGTTGACACCGTTGGTGGCAAACCCGCCCATGGCTTTGTAAAGCGCTGCCGGCACGTTGCGTACGCGGAAAAGGAAAGTGGTGATACAAAGACCGGCGTCGGGATCTGCATCATCGGGCTCGCGCGCCAGTATAATAAAGCGTGTTGTGTTGTGGACTTCATCTTCGACATGGTCTGCCAGTATATCGAGGTTATAGATCTCAGCCGCCATTTTCGGCGCGAGCGCTGCCTTGGTTGGATCTCCCCATTCGCTGACCTGACGTGCGGCACCGGCCGTGTCGCCGGAGACATGTGCGTTTGCCTTCAGCTGCTGGATAATCCTGCGGCATTGCCCCAGGGCATGGACGTGGCTGAACACATCGGTGATGCCTTCAAGGGGCGCGCCGGCAGGCGCCATCAAATGAAAATGGATCGGCAGAAAATGTTCGCCAACGATATAAAGATCTGCCTTCGGCAAAAGCAGGTGAACATCTGCAACACGCCCGGCAAGCGTATTCTCGATCGGGATCATCGCATACCTTGCTGCGCCTGATTTAACAGCCAGGGCGGCATCTTCAAACGTCGCGCAGGCAAGAGGTTTCAAGTCGGGAAATACTTCGAGGCAGGCGACATGGGAATTGGCGCCTGTTTCGCCCTGGTAGGCAATTTGGTTGTTTATTATTTCTGCCATTCTCGTATTCCGGCATCTAAATCGTAACAAAGTTTATCGTCGAACATTTCGCACATCCCACGCTTATGTTTGGGCTGCAAGAATTTCCCGTGCACGTTCTAAATCCGCCGGGGTGTCGACGCCAAGAGGAATGGTGTCAACGATCGCCACGTCGATACGCATGCCATCTTCAATGGCACGTAACTGCTCAAGCTTTTCGCGTAATTCAAGCGGTGAGGGTTTGAGGCTGACAAAGCGCTCCAAAGCGGTGCGTCGATAGGCATAAATACCGATATGATGATAAAGCGGCCCCTCACCGTGCGGCGCTGGGGAGCGCGTGAAATAAAGTGCCCGTAAGATGCGATTGGAGTTCGTGCCCCGCGTTGTGCCCACGACTTTCACAATCTGTTCCGCATCGCGTTCGCGCGTATCCTCGATTTCGGCGGCAATCGTTGCAATCCCGACAGCCGGGTTTTCCAGTGGCGCCATGCATTCGGTGACAAGACGTGGCTCCAGGGCTGGCAGATCTCCCTGCAGATTGACCACGATATCTGCGTCAAATTCAGGATCGATCCTGCTCACGGCCTCGAAAACCCGGTCTGACCCTGACACGTGATCCTCCCTTGTCATGACCGCTTCACCGCCTTGTGCGCGGATCACCTCGGCAATGATCTCGTTATCCGTTGCGACAACCACACGGCCGGCCTCGGCTGACATCGCGCGCCGCCAGCAGTGGACAATCATGGGTTCGCCGTGAATATCCAACATTGGCTTATCCGGTAGTCTTGTGGCTTTCATACGTGCCGGTATTATAATTAACGTCTTTGCCATGATTATTCCTGATTTATGATTAGCTTAGTAATATTTGCTATGGCTGCTTGCGTCAAAATTAAGTTCTGGTCAAGAATATCGGCTTTAATGTGCGGCTGTCCGTGATCACCCGACGCTAGACAAAATAGGAAGCGGTGCGACAATAGGTCTCCTCTGCGTGCTGCAACAATGGCAATCGGCCTCGTTGCAACAAGGGTGGCTGCTCCTGTAGTCATGTTCATACGAATTTAATTGAGATAATTGTAGCTGAGTTCATTTATACGGTATTAAAGAGTATCGTTCTGCAGCTCCGGGAAGATGAGGGGATGTCTATGATGGACAATTGGGAGTTCAACAAGATCGCAGACGCGGTTACACGATATTACAACAATATCGTTCTGCAGCTGCGGGAAAATGAGTGGACGTCCATGATGGACAGCTGGGAGTTTAATAAAATCGCAGCCGCGGTTTTAGCAGCGCTGCTCGTTATTTTCGGCAGCGGCCAGATTTTCAGCATTTCACTTGACAGCCATAACAAAGAAACTGCTGAGGTTGTTGGTTACAAGCTTCCGGTTGAAGTTGCGAGTGCCGATAGTCAAGATCAGGACGCGCCTGAGAAGAAAGGGCTGGATTTTGCAAATATCGCCTTGCTCATGCAAACAGCCAGCATAGAGAACGGTGAAGCGGATTTCAGAAAGTGCAGCGCCTGCCATACGCCAAACCAAGGCGGTAAAAACGGTATAGGTCCAAATTTATGGAATATTGTTAACCGGGAAATTGGGAGTACGGCGGATTTTAATTATTCCAATGCCGTGGCAGAAAAGGGCGGTGTCTGGGATTACGAGTCCCTTGCGCAATTTCTGCACAAGCCAAAAAGTTGGCTGAAAGGCACGAAGATGGCATTTGCCGGTATCAAGAAGGAGCAAGACATCGCCAGCATGCTTGTCTACCTGCGTTCGCTGAGCGATAACCCCGCAGATCTGCCTGTTGTTCAGGAGGCTGCTGCTTCGCAAGATACCGAAGAAGCCAAAGATGCTGAAGCTCAACAGCAGGAAGTGGATGCGGCAGAGGTGGTGTTACCTCCCAATGAAGTACAGCCTCCTGGTGAAGTGTCATCTCCTGGCAAATCAGAATAGTGCGCACTGCAACGCCGCCAGAGTTAAAAATATCTCCAGGTTTAAAGCAATAAGTGGAAGTGGTTGATTTTCAGTAGCAGCCTTCTGAAAAAGCTTCATTACCTTGCAGCAATCCCTGCCAGCGACGCTGGCAGGGATTAATTTTATCCGCACCCAAGAATTAACGTTTTTCAGATTTACAAATTGCTGTCCTAAGATAAGTTTTTGTGATTTAAGGCGCTTGTGTTTACGATGAAAAATCAGATTGTAACGCCACGATCGGATTTCACACGTAGTGGCTTTTCTTGTCCACTTTTGAAATTTAGCGTGGCGTATCGCGGAGGCATTATCTTGCTTTATAAATCCGGCAACCCCCTTCTGAGTATAGCAACAATTGCTTTATCATTGCTTTTAATGACCATCGTGTCTCCAGCTTTCGCAGAAAAGCGCCATGGCATTTCAATCTTCGGTCAACTGAAATATCCGCCGGATTTCAAGCACTTCGATTATGTCAATCCGAATGCGCCGAAAGGCGGAGAAATCTCGACCTATGCCGGGCCGAGCTTCGATACCTTCAACGCTTTCATTCTGAAGGGGGACAAAGCTGCCGGCCTTAATCTTTTATACGACTCGTTGCTGGC
>CAWUIN010000057.1:0-17589 GCA_963922535.1 uncultured Hyphomicrobiaceae bacterium
AGTCCGGTTCTGTGAGAGGCGCGGTGGAGTAATCCATTGCGCCTACTCGACGATCTTCAGCACAATAACATCAGGACGCGACAGCAACTGCGTGCTTGTAAATTGTTGTCCGGTTTTGCCGAACGTGAGGTGCAATACCGGTTCGGTCTGCTCCGCATGTGCTTGTGAGTACAGCATTACTGCGAGCAGCGTTAAGACGTATGGCCTAAAATTGAATTTCATTTTGCTGCCTCCACGTATCGTAAGCGTGAAAGACCACCGGCTCAAAGCCGGTGGCTTCCTGTTACGGCTCAAAGCCGGATCGGCTCGCCATTGGGCGGACTGGGTGCCTTAAAAGAAGGCTCAGTGCTCTGACACCTTCATGCCAAAAAGTCGGGAGCAACAAAATGAGCAATCAGGAGCCGCCAAAACGACGTTGCCACCAGCCTTTACGCGCAGGCCTTAGCGACGACGCATCAGCCGGACTTGCTGCCTCCGGTGTCATCATGACGCTTTCCAGGACAGGAGCCGTTGAAACAGGTTCACCACGAGGAGATCTGGCCGGTTTTATCATGCGAGGTTCGTCATTGCTGTGCTGCAGTGGCTGAGCGTCCGTATCAGGCGGGAGCTTGGCACCGTTGGCGCTGGTCTCCTCATCTGCAGCAGCGGGATCAATGGGAGAAGCCTGGAGAACGGTGTCTTTTTTTGCTGCCATTTCAAAGCCATTGATAAGAGCTTCCGCATCTGCTGCACTAGCGTCATCAGATCGTGAGGAGAACCGATCGTCTTCTGGATTTGTCGCTTTTACAGGTTGAACTGCCAGCTTATCATGCAGATCGTCTGAAGATGCAGGTGTTTGCAATGGCTCTGCAGGGGGAGCTGATTGTGAAGCGTTCTCGGTTGAAAGATGATGCATCTCATCGCCGGATGCGGCCGGAATGCTGTTCCGGTCTGCTTCCTGGGAAGCGACAGCAGGAGCCTGACGCGGAAGCAAGCCGGGTTGCGGAGCGCCTGGAGCCGTAACATCATCAACGACAGATTTGTCTCCACGATTACGTCGCCCGCCTCTCCGACCGCGACGGCGGCGACCTTGACGTTCTTCGTCCTGATTGTCCGTATCGCTGTTCGCCCGTTCTTCAATGGCTTCGGCTTCGGTATCCTGATTGCAGGAGAGGGATGAAAATTCAAGCATGGAATCCGCATTTTCATCCGCCGGAATATCGCTTTCGCTGCGTCTGCCGCGCCGGCGCCGCTTGCGTCGCGTGCGCCTGTCACCATCGTCGCGTGGCTGGGTGGTATCTTGCGTGCTTTCCGGTTCTTCATCAGGGCCTGTGAAGCCGGTATCGACGTTGATCGCAGCGCGTTCGATCCTGCCCGGCGGGCTTTTACCGCCATTTATCCGCTCAATGGTAAAATCCGAACCCTGGCAGTCATCACTGGTATTGATATAGATCGTGACACCAAAACGTGCTTCCATATCAAGCACAAAATTACGCTTGTGATTGAGCAGGTATAACGCAACATCGCGTGCGCAATGCGCGGTCATGGAGCTTGGTGCATGTCCCATCAGATTGTCTTCAAGCGAGCGAAGGACGGCTAACGCAACAGACTCGGTGGAGCGGATCGTTCCTGTTCCCTGGCAGGACTGACACGGCATGGTCGAGCCTTCGAGTACTCCCGTGCGCAACCTTTGCCGCGACATTTCCAGCAAGCCGAAATGGCTGATGCGGCCAACCTGGATACGGGCACGGTCATTGCGTAGGCATTCCTTAAGCTTACGCTCCACCGCACGGTTATTGCGTTTCTCCTCCATATCGATGAAGTCGATAACAATCAAACCGGCAAGGTCACGCAGCTTTAACTGCCGCGACAATTCTTCCGCGGCTTCCAGGTTGGTGTTAAGTGCTGTGTCTTCGATGGAGAATTTTTTGGTGGATTTGCCCGAGTTAACATCAACGGCGACGAGAGCTTCTGTCTGATTGATAACCAGATAACCACCGGATCTCAGCTGCACAAACGGACTGAACATCGCGTTGAGCTGTGGTTCAATGCGATAGCGCGCAAACAATGGCATTTTATCGTCATATTTTATGACATTCTTAGCGTGGCTGGGCATGAGCATGCGCATAAAGCTTTTGGCTTCCTTATGCGCTTCTTCGCCTGCTACGATAACCTGATCGATATCTTTTGAATAAAGATCGCGGATTGAACGCTTGATAAGATTGCCTTCCTCGTAAACTAACGATGGCGCCGTCGACTGAAGCGTAAGATCGCGTATGTTCTCCCAAAGGCGCAGAAGATACTCGAAGTCACGCTTAATTTCCTGCTTAGTACGAGATGCTCCGGCCGTACGAATGATCAGGCCCATGCCTTCCGGAACCTCAAGTTCTTGGGCAATGGCCTTCAGGCGTTTGCGGTCCTGGAGATTGGTAATTTTCCTCGAAATACCGCCGCCGCGTGCCGTATTCGGCATGAGCACGGTATAGCGTCCGGCGAGCGAAAGGTATGTTGTTAGTGCCGCTCCCTTGTTCCCGCGCTCCTCCTTGACAACCTGCACCAGAACAACCTGGCGGCGTTTCATGACTTCCTGGATTTTATAAGAACGGGCGCGGCGGCGCCGTGTCGGGACTTCACAAAGGGCGTCGGCTTCGTTGCCGACTTCATCGATCTGTTCCTCACTATCGGGCCGATCCTCTTCAATCTCGCCATCGTCATCGATCAGTGGGCGCGCCTCGGCAAATATTGGAGCGTTATCGAGATGGGAAGCGGCTGCTAATGGGGGGCATTCTTCAGCGCCCGTTTCTGACACCTCTGTATCTGTTTCCTCAGCCGCTGGAACCGTTGACGATATCTGGTCAGCCGGCAGCTCAACTTCTAAGGGTGCTTTTTCCATATGAGCCGGATGCGCCTGATCCTTGCCCAGAGTATCATCATCACAAAGCTCTGAACCAGTTTCGCTTTCATCTGTTGGCGCAACGATCTCGTCTTGCGTTTGTCGTGGCGCTGGCGCGCTCGTTACATCTTCAACGGCAAGCTCAATCACTTCGCTGACGATGCGTTCATCGCGAGAGGTTTCTGCCGCCATCGTTCGCGGGTCGCTGGAACTTTCATTATCATCGTCTTTAGCATTGTCATGATTTTGCGAAATGGCTGTAGATTCGCCATCAGTTTTGTCGACAGGAGCGGCAGAATCGTCAACAGGATGGACATGGTCGTCCTGCGGCAGAAACTTTTGTGGTGTTTCTAAAGCTGCGTCCTGTGTAAAGGCCGGGTCCAGTTCTGTTTCTCCAGCCTCCCCTGCCGCCAGAGACAAGGCTTTATTGCCCGGCTTTGTTGCAGACTGTAGTTGTTGACCATCCGGCATCAGATCGGCGGTCGCAGTCCCCGTTTCAATTTCGACACTGTAGCTTAGCTGTTCATCTGATACCGGCGGCAGCAGATCAGACACATCAATCGCGTTGGCTTCGATGTCGTCATCGTCCCAGTCGTCGCCGCCATTATCTTCGACAAACTCGTGAGCTCCAGCATGGGCATCGTCGTCGTCGCTGGCCTGAACAGCATCCAGCGAGATGTCTTTTTCATCAGACTTGTCTTCGTCTGTTATCGTAGCAGTATCTTCAAGTATGAAATCGTCATCGCCATCATCCTCGTAATGGTGAGACATTTCCTCTTCAAGGAGGGCCAGGCGATCTGAATGGGGGATTTGATAGTAATCTGTGTGAATTTCATTAAACGCTAAAAACCCATGGCGGTTGCCGCCATAATCCACGAAAGCCGCTTGCAGCGATGGTTCAACGCGGGTCACCTTGGCAAGAAAGATGCTGCCCCTCAAGAGTTTTCGTGCTGCTGATTCGTAATCAAATTCCTCTACACGCCCGTTGCGCAGGACCACAACCCGGGTTTCCTCCGGGTGGGTGGCATCGATAAGCATTTTATTTTCGGCCATAGCCAGTGTTCCTCGGTGCGCTCGGCTGACCAGGTATCTGCAAGCCGGTCAAAAGCTGGGTGCGATACGCAATCCCGTTGTGCGCACATATTTGGTTGATTATTTCGGTTGTTTTTGGAAAGGGACCCGGCTCTAAATGAGATGAAGCACAGGGTGGCACGCTGCTTTCCGCCAGGAATTTGGATTCGCGCGATCAAGTGCGGCCGAGAAGGCCAGCATCGCTCCAGCAATATCCCGTTGGTATTGAAATTTAGCAGCATATGATCTTTCGGTTATGGCTTTGATCACCACTTGAATGGCAGACCTGAAAGCCGGCTGCCCTTTATCAGGGCCGATATTCGGGAACTTGAAACTCCCGGTTTATGGCGATGCGGGTCCCCTTTCCGGGCCGTCCGCGCAAAGCTGAAGTTAAATAATCCGCCCAATCGAAGCTTAGGTTTTAAAAACGGCTCATGAGGTGGATCAGAAATTCGTTCAAAATATGCAGTATGACTATAAACGAATTTATGGCCTGTCTCACTGTAAAATAAAGATTTATGGAACTTGTAAGGTGCAGTCAGTTGCCGCATTAAGCCGGCAAAGGCAAACTATTTTAAGGCATCCTGTGACGTGAAGTCCAATTCTTTCCTTATAATCCAAATTTACATCGATTCTTCCACCTATCTTCTTTATCTGACAGCAGATTGTATGTTTCATGGCAAACAGCTTGTTTGCTAATTTGTCGCGCTGAAGCAAATATTTCGCAGTAATCGCAGACTTTTAAAAAACCTATAACATCTTTTACTGTATTCACTTGATGATTCGTATGACGTAGTATTTCGGAGTGTAAAGAACCACACGGCGACAGGCAAGGGGATGATGAGAAATCTTTGCTGTTTCAATCAGAAAACTTTCAAAGCATTGCACAGGTATGCTCAACAAAACGTTAACGGCATCAGGGAATGAGTGCGGGACATTTTTTGCAGCAGCGGTGTGGATGGTGCCTGTCGATCTTCCTGAGTGCTTCGGTGTTTGGGGGCTTTGAATGCGATGCCCGGCCACCTGGTTCTGCTCCGTATGCGAAACGGATCCAATTCCTTAACAAAAATGAAATAACTCAAATCCGTTTGCACCTTTCGCACCCCCTCAGGATTTCTGTATTTTCTCTGCCGTCCCCTTATCGGCTTATACTGGATTTGCCAACGGTCGATTTTGCGGCCATTCAAGGGGCTTCTCCGGGGGAGCACACTCTGATACAGGCGTTTCGTGCCGGTTTGATCGCTCCAAACCAATCTCGCCTTGTGTTAGATATGCACAAACCATTCAAACTTATGGATGTGCGCGCCAAGGAAGACGCTGGTGACAGTATTATCATTTTGGATATTGCTGCGATCAAGGCGATTTCCTTCCGTCCGCAAGGGGTGCCTCCGCGTCTGTCGCGTTCGGCGGCTTTGCAGGGTCTCAAACCATCTTCTGCAGAAAAAGGAAACACCAGGTTTGTCATTATCGTTGATCCCGGACACGGCGGCACCGACCCCGGCGCAATTGGAAAAAGCCGTTTGATGGAAAAGGACATTGTTTTGAGCGTTGCTGTTCGGCTTGCACGTGTCCTGGGCGCAAAACAGCATTACAAAGTGGTTTTAACACGCGATGAAGATGTTTTTGTCTCCCTCGACGATCGCGTGGCGCTGGCACGATCGCATGAGGCTGATCTGTTTATTTCGCTGCATGCTGATGCGGTGGCAATAGCCAGCAACGCAGGTAAAATCCAGGGCGCATCAATTTATACACTGTCACGTATCGCATCGGATGATCGCGCAGAAGCGTTGGCCGAAAAAGAAAACGCATCCGATGTCCTGGCCGGTTTGCCGATCGCGCCTTCGTCGGCGCGTGGCCGTATCGAGGCTATCTTATTCGATCTTATGCGTCGGGAGACGGCAGATTTTTCATTTCGATTACGTGAACACCTGTTAAGGCGGCTGCGTCATTCCATTCGCATGTCACGCTCGCCACGTCGATCTGCTAATTTTCGTGTTCTTCGCCAGCCAGAGACGCCATCGGTCCTGATCGAACTCGGTTACATGAGCAATACGCAGGACGTGCGCGAACTCATTAAACCACGCTGGCAAGAACGGGCTGCTAAGGCCATCGCACTGGCTGTTGATGCTTATTTTGGAGAAATCCGCAGATAAGCTATTTTGTTGCGCCATAGACTCAGATATCCACCCTCCACGATCAGATCCATTGTGGGTATGGTGCTTATGCATGTCGCAGTTATATTTCTTTATTGTGCCCGGCTTGTGCCACATTACGCTTTACATTATCGTGGCAATAAATTGAGTTCTTAATATATACTCAGACACTATGCATCATAATTAGGCATCCATATCAACGTTGGATGGAAATTGAAGCTTATGCAGCACAAGCAGCAGCAATTATCACCCTCGGCCAGGCCAAGGCGGCGCAGAAAGCGTAAGAAGAGAAGCATTCTTTTCAACGTTATCGTGTTTTTGTTTGCTGTTGGCACATTGGTCGGCCTGGGTGGTGTGTCGGTTGCAGGCTTTTTCATTTGGAAGGTGTCGCAAGATCTGCCGAGTTACAAAAGCCTGGAGGAATATGAACCTCCGGTTATGACACGGGTTCATGCAAATAACGGTTCGCTACTTGCCGAATATGCCCGCGAACGCAGGATATTTGTGCCAATCAACACTGTGCCGCCGCTTGTTATCGGCGCCTTTCTCTCCGCAGAAGATAAGAATTTTTTTTCCCATGGTGGTCTGGATTTCCGTGGCATCGCAATCGCACTTTTCAAGCATATTGTAATGCGACAGCGCCTCGTCGGCGCATCGACAATTACGCAGCAGGTTGCAAAGAATTTTCTATTAACCAACGAACGTTCCTTCAGGCGGAAACTAAAGGAAGCCATTATTTCACTGCGCATTGAAGAGGCTTTCAGTAAAGAGAAAATCCTTGAGCTGTATTTAAATGAGATTTATCTAGGTAATGGAGCATACGGCGTTGCGGCGGCGGCGCTGAACTATTTTAACAAAGAACTCAAAGATCTGACAGTCGAGGAAGCAGCATACCTTGCCGTTCTTCCCAAGGCTCCGACGAGATATCACCCGATCCGGCAGAAAGAGAGGGCTGTTGCCCGCCGCAACTGGATCTTGAGTGAAATGTTTGAAAATGGTTACGTAACCCGCGAAGAGTTTAAGGCAGCACAACAGAAGCCACTAGCCGTAAATTTCAGGCCGTTTGGTACACACAACTTTGCCGCAGAGTATTTTGCTGAAGAAGTGCGCCGCACCATGCTTGAAATTTATGACCAGAAAACGCTTTACGGCGGTGGCCTGTCGGTTCGCACAACGCTTGATCCGCAATTACAGGAATACGCCCGTAAAGCGTTACTCGATGGACTCATAGAATTTGACCGCTCAAAGGGATGGCGTGGTCCGCTTAAGCAGATCGATATCGAGGGTGACTGGGGCAGTGAACTTGCCAAGATTAAGGTGCCTGCGGATCTCAGGCCCTGGGAACTCGGCGTTGTCCTGAAAGTTGACAGCAAAAATGCTCTTGTTGGCTTGCAGCCCAGACGCGGGCCTGACCGCAGGCTGGTTAGCGAACGCCAGGCCGTGCAAATATCAATTAAGGATATGGAATGGGCGGGCAAGTTCCAGGCCACAGACAAGTCCAAAGGGCCAAAGCCAAAGAAGCCATCTGAAGTTCTGGCTCTCGGAGACGTAATTTACGTGGCGCCGAAAGATGCCAAGAAACGTGATGGTGCCTGGCAGCTGATGCAAGTCCCCGATGTTGGCGGTGGTATGGCAGTGATGGATCCACATAGCGGCCGAGTGCTCGCAATCGTTGGAGGTTTCTCATTCTCAATCAGTCAGTTCGATCGGTCGATTCAGGCGAGGCGTCAGCCGGGTTCTGCATTCAAGCCGCTGGTTTATGCGGCCGCCATTGATAATGGTTATAAATCGACGACCATCGTACTTGACGCGCCAATTGAGATTGATCAGGGCTCAGATAAAGAGGTCTGGCGGCCAGAAAACTACAACAAGAACCGCTCTTACGGTCCCTCAACCCTGCGGCTGGGCATTGAAAAGTCACGTAACCAGATGACGGTACGTCTGGCTCAGGATATTGGCATGCCGCTGATTAGTGAATATGCTATTAACCGGTTTGGTGTTTATTCCAGTCTGATGCCGGTGCTTTCCATGTCGCTTGGGGCTGGTGAGACGACGCTCCTGCGGATGGTGTCTGCTTATGCGATGTTTGCAAATGGCGGTCGCAAGATTGAGGCAACACTGATCGACCGGATACAAGATCGTTGGGGGGCGACGATCTGGCGCCACGATAAGCGCGAATGTACGGGCTGCAACGCTCCTGAATGGACTGCTGATCAGGTGGAACCGGAGATCCCCGATGATCGCCGCCAGATCATCGATTCTCATACTGCTTATCAGATTACCTCAATGCTTGCGGGTGTTGTGCAGCGCGGGACCGCAACGGGGGTTAAGAAGATTGTCAAAGACGCGATGCTTGCGGGGAAAACAGGAACGACCAATGATGCCAAAGATGCATGGTTTGTTGGCTATTCGCCGGATCTGGTTGCCGGCGTATATATAGGTTATGATACACCACAGCCAATGGGCAAATCTGCAACCGGTGGACAGGTTGCGGCGCCAATATTTGCAAACTTTATGAAGATGGCTCTGGAAGGCAAGCAGGCCGTACCTTTCCGTATTCCGCCGGGCATCAAGCTTATTACTGTCAATCGTATGACGGGTTTGCGCGCAGTTCCAGGCGATGAAGATACGATTGAAGAAGCTTTCAAACCAACTGAAGAGCCTGACGATCCCAATTCTTTCCTCGGCTACCAAAGTGCCGACGGTGTCTATGGCACGACACAGCAGAATGTGAGTTCAGGCCGCGGCAAAGTTTATTGACGTGCATGTTTGGCATTCATGCGATCGTAGAAATTTTGGATATTGAAACAACTTGAAAATGCTTGCCTAGCAAGCCCATTTAGCATTGGCGGCTTAACTCAAGAGAGCTAAGGGTGTCGTGTCGTCACGACCGCATGAAGCTGGCGAAGGCGGATTTTTTCGTCCAGCAAAGTTCGTTCGCGCTGCTGTGTTGTGTTCCATCAAACGAGTGCGACGCTGCCGACGGGAAAATTTGTGTCGTCTCGGAGGCGTATGGCAGAAACAGCCCTATTTCTGCGCCGCTCATCCTTGAATATGCTCTGCGCGCCCATATGTCTTACTTCTGAAACTGGCTTTGATTTCACCAAACCGGCTCTCGTGTAAGAAGTGACGATACACCTTGAAATAATCGACGCTGTCCAATCAACTCTTCTCAGCTTGTTTCCCGGTTTTAAGATGTTTACCTCGGGGATGCCGCGCTGCTTGGCCGTTTGTTTGCTGGAATGCCCTGCCTCCCGGAACGCGCATTGCGAGGCGAAAAATTCGCCTTCACCTGCTTGTACCAGATAGACGACAAGGTTTAGCCCTGAAATTATTCTGGCAAGGAGCAGATTTAACGGCATGGCCGAATGTTAAGGAGATTACGTCACTGTCAACTAAATATGTTCACAATCCTATAATACTAAATCTACGTAAAAGTCCTACAGCTTCGTAAGCTGTATAATCGCTAGAATGCCTGGCACATAGTAGAAACTCTAATGGATGCTTGCCGGTATTTCAGCGTACACAACCTTAAGGTGCCCAGCAAAATAAACGCTTCAATTTGCTAATCCGAAGCCGCATATCGCGGGCCACTTATTATCAAAATTGAAGCGTTTATTTTGCTGGGCAGCCTTATGCATTAGTAACTTTGGCAGAGAGACGATCGAATGAAGCTCAATGTAAACGGCAAATCTTACAATTTGGATGTCGAAATTGAGATGCCACTGCTGTGGGCCCTGCGAGATGAATTAAAGATCTACGGACCAAAATACGCCTGCGGTATCGCAATGTGTGGCGCCTGCACCGTACAGATCGACGGGACGCCGACGCGCTCATGCTCGATTCGCGTTGGCGATGTGGAAGGAAAAGTCGTAACGATAGAAGGCATTGGAACGCCTGATACGCTGCACGCTGTGCAGCAGGCCTGGATCAAGCATCAGGTTGCCCAGTGTGGATATTGCCAGTCCGGACAAATCATGTCTGCTGCTGCATTTCTGGACGAGAACGATGATCCCACCGATGCAGAAATCGATCAGGCACTATCGGCAAATCTGTGCCGTTGCGGAACCTATCCGCGTATTCGAGAGGCTGTAAAGGAAGCAGCCAAAAGGTTAAAGGAAAGCTAAGCATGGGAAAAGCAGGCACTATTTCGCGCAGGTCTGTTCTGATCGGCTCGGCCGCAATTGCCGGGGGCGTTGCTTTTGGCACGTATATGGTCGCGAAAGAGCCGGCTAACCCCCTTTTAGACGACCTCGGCGAAAACGAGGTGGTTTTTAATCCGTGGGTGAAGATTGATACCAGCACAATCACACTGATCACCCCGCATGTTGATAAAGGACAAGGCGTTGTCTCCGCACAGGCTGCATTAATCGCGGAAGAACTTGACGTAGAATTCGGCCAGTTCGAAACAAGCTTCGGGAAACCAAGCCCGGCTTACTGGAACACCGCACTGGCCGAGGAAGGTGTGCCTTTCATGGCGACCGATACCGGCATAACGGCCGAAACTATGCGTTCGGTGATGGGTGGTGTTATCAAGCTCTTGGGAATGCAGCTGACAGGCGGGTCGAGCACCATGGCGGACAGCTTTGAGAAGCTGCGCCGGGCCGGTGCCGTTGCGCGGGAAACCCTGAAGCTTGCAGCATCCAGGCAAACGGGTGTGCCGGTCGCCCAGCTCAAGACGTCGGGCGCTGCCGTCCAGTTGCCCGACGGTACGGAGATCAAATACACTGAATTAGCTGTCTTGGCATCAAAGCTTGAACCGGTACAGGATGTCACGCTGCGCGATCCAGGCAGCTGGCGATTAATCGGCAAGCCAATGCAGCGGCTCGATATTGTAGCCAAATCAACCGGCACGATCACTTACGGTATCGATCTCGACATGCCCGGGATGCTGTTTGCCACGGTGAAGATCAATCCGCGTCAAGGCGGTAAACTGAACGGTTATGATGCAACGGCTGCAGAACAGATGCGCGGCGTGAAACATGTGTTTCCCATCACTGGCGGTGTTGCAGTTGTCGCCGACAATACCTGGCGGGCATTCCAGGCTGCCGAGGCCATAAGCCTTGACTGGGGGCCTGCGCCCTACCCTGCTGAGCAGGCTGAACACTGGGCAAAAATTGAGCGATCTTTTGTTGAAGAGCGGTTGGATGCGGTGTGGCGCAACGATGGCGACGTTGAGACGGCGCTCGCCAGCGGCGATGTCATCTCAGCTGAATACCGCCTGCCGTACGTTGCCCACGCCCCGCTGGAGCCTCTCAACGCCGTAGTCCACGTTGAGAATGATCGCGTTGACGTTTGGACCGGCCATCAGGTGCCGCAACTCTTACGGCAGATCGTTGCCGACGTCACAGGGCACCGGCAATCGCAGGTTTACCTGCATAACCAATATATGGGGGGAAGCTTCGGCCATCGGCTTGAGTTTGAATACGTCAAGCAGGCCGCAGAAATCGCCAGCCAGCTGCGCGGTACCCCCATTAAGATGACTTATAGCCGTGAGGAAGACTTCGCACACGACTTTCCACGGCAGATTTCCATTGGGCGTGGACGGGGAAGCGTAGTTAATGGAAAGGTCGAGGCAATCGATTTGCAACTTGCCGCGCCGTCGGTAATCGCTTCGCAAATGGGCCGTGCCGGATTGCCCGCTCCTGGTCCTGATGCACAGATTGCAACCGGCGCCTGGAACAATCCCTACAGCCTGCCGAATTACCGCATGAGGGCTTACCGTGTGCCCGAACTCGCTCCGGTATCGTCATGGCGTGCCGTCGGTGCGCCTGTCGCGGGATTTGCTTTCGATTGCTTTCTTGACGAGCTGATCTTTGCCGCCGGGGCGGACCCAATGGATGAGCGCATTCGTTTGATGGAACATGATGTTTCACGAAAGGTGCTGGAGACTGCCAAGGAACTGTCCGGCTGGAGTGGTTCTAAAATTGGCGCCAACAAGGGGCGCGGTGTGGCGTTTGTCGAAAGTTTCGGGGTGCCCACGGCAGAGGTGATCGAAGTCACAAATACGCCGGATGGCATTCGCATCGACAGGGTTTGGGTTGTCTGTGACGTGGGAACGGTTGTTGATCCGGTAAACTTTGAAAATCTTGTTCAGGGCGGTGTCGTCTTTGGCCTTGGTCATGCCATAAACTGTGAGATCACTTACGCTGACGGCAAGGCGGAGCAGACCAACTATCACGTGCATGAAGGCATGCGGCTTCATCAGTGCCCGGAAATTATCGTCAAGGGGCTGGAAAATGGCGCAAAGGTACGCGGCATCGGTGAGCCGCCGGTGCCGCCAGCCGCACCGGCACTGGCAAACGCGATTTTTGCCGCGACCGGTCTGCGTATCCGCGAGATGCCCTTCAATAAGCATATCGAATTTGTCTGATGTAATGAGATGCCCCGTGCGATGCGCACGCAGCGGCGGGGATGTGTGGGCCAAAGGAGACGTTCGTTTATGAGCCGACTGGCAGGACTTTTTGCTGCGATTTCAGGTCTTTTTCACCTTCTTGTACCACTCGTCAGCAGTGCGGTGCAGGGGATTATTTTCCCGATTTGCGTTGGTTTGCTCTGGCTACTCATCGCGTTTGGCTTAAGCCGCAATCTTCGTTGGGTGGCATGGCTGGCATTTTACGTCGCAATGGCCGATGCGATTGCAGCTCTCTATCTGATGGTCAGCATAACTGCCGGGCCTGACTGGCTTTATGCAGCGCTCTGCGTATCTGCTACGTTTGTCGCCGTCATGATCTTCCGCGTGCTGTGGGGGGCGCCAGAAAGACATGGTTTTGCAGTGCGTTCTGTGTAAAGCATTCTGACGTGACATTTTAGTGAGATCATCTCTTAGATGTTTGATGCCAAGATCAGGATCCTCATTGATCCACCACTCAATGCCATGGGCCGCCGGCTGGCGGGCTGGGGGATCGCAGCCAATGCCGTGACACTCGCCGGTTTTGTCAGCGGTATGGCGGGCACGGCTTTGATTGCGTTCGGCCATCCCGGCTGGGCACTGGTCGTCATCCTGTGCAGTCGCCTTGCTGACGGTCTCGATGGTGCCGTGGCGCGGGCCACGCAAAAGACGGATCTCGGCGGCTTTCTCGATATCGTGCTCGATTTCATCTTTTATGGTGCGGTACCGTTGGCTTTTGCCGTCGCTGATCCGGCGGGCAATGCTTTGCCGGCCGCCGTGTTGCTGCTGAGCTATTTCGCAAACGGTTCCACATTCCTTGCCTACGCCATTATGGCCGCAAAGCAGGAGATCGAAACCTCAGCGCAAGGTGTCAAGTCGCTTTATTATATGACCGGGCTTGCTGAAGGCGGCGAGACCATCGTCGTCATCATACTATTCTGCCTGTTCCCGGCCTATTTCCCATTCATCGCCTACGGCTATGCCGCGCTGTGCTATGCATCGGCCACGGGACGGATCGTGCTGGCTTACAAAACTTTGAAATAAGTGGTTTTATAAAGATTGCCGGGATAGACACCTCTAGAAGTGCCGCGTTAATATCGATTAATGTTGCAGTTAGTTAACCGCCGCCTTGATCTGACGATACGGCCTAGTGGTCTGTATCACTAGTTCGATACAGGATGGAACCGACAATTCCGAACTGTTTTTGTGTGTTTTCGTCAAGGCTGCGATGCCGCAATCGCCTGTTCGATGTCGAGCAATAGATCATCAGCGGCTTCGAGGCCAACGGACAGGCGGACCAGCCCGTCGCAGATGCCGAGCGCAGTGCGCTCCTCGGGGGCGAGGCGTTGATGCGTTGTCGTGGCAGGATGGGTGATCAGGCTTTTGGCATCTCCGAGATTGTTGGAAATGCTGATCAGCCTCAGCGCGTTGATGAACCTGAAGGCCTGCGCCTTGCCGCCCTTGAAGGCAAAGGTAATGACCTGTCCGCCGCCGCCCATCTGCTGTTGCGCCAGTTCTGCCTGCGGATGATCGAGGCGGCCGCAGTAAAGAACCCGTGACAGGTTGCTGTTTTCGGCCAGCGTGTTGGCAATCACTGCTGCCGTCCCGCACTGCTGGCGCACCCGGACGGATAAGGTTTCAAGTCCCTTGAGCATCGTCCAGGCATTGAACGGACTGAGAGACGGGCCGGTGTGCTTCAGAAAGGTATGCAGATGCTCGTTAATAAAGCCTTCGGAGCCCAGCACGATACCGCCCAGACAGCGTCCCTGGCCATCGATGTGCTTGGTCGCCGAATAAACCACGACATCAGCGCCAAGCAACATCGGCCGCTGCAGAAGCGGCGTGGCGAACACATTATCAACCACAACAAGCGCGCCGGCAGCATGCGCGATGTTTGCAACAGCCCGGATATCGACCAGCTCCAATGTTGGGTTTGACGGGGTTTCAAAGAAAACAAGCCTGGTATTCGGGCGCATGGCCGCTTGCCACTGCTCAATGTCGGGCCCATGAACCAGTGTCGAAGCAATGCCAAAGCGCGGGCAGAGCGTATCAATCACGTAGCGGCACGAACCGAACAGCGCGCGCGCGGAAACCACATGATCGCCTGCCTTGAGGGAACACAGAATGGCTGCCGTGACAGCAGCCATGCCGGAGGCGGTGGCCCGTGCCGCCTCAGCTCCTTCGAAGGTGCGCATGCGTTCTTCGAACATCGCAACAGTCGGGTTGGCATAGCGTGAATAGATAAAACCGCCGGCCTCGCTCTTAAAGCGCTCCTCCGCCTGCTCGGCACTCTCGTAAACGTAGCCCTGAGTCAGATAAAGCGCTTCTGATGTTTCATTGTATTGAGAGCGAAGGGTACCGCTGTGGACGAGCACAGTCTCCGGCTGCCAATCGACTGGAAAATGAGACTTTCTGGAACCATCGTCCATTGCGCGCTCCCTTAACATACCGTTGAAAGGCCGCAATGACGGCCTGGTTTTTTATAAGGTGTAAATGCCGGGTATGAACCAAGTTTGCGCACGGCCTTTTAGCAAGTTTTTTTACATGGCTGCAAGCCGGCCGGCCAAATCACCAAGAAGATCGTTGTTAATAAACCGATATCTCTTGAACGTCAAGTCCATTGCAGGCAACTCTTATTCTGTTATTATTTTTTGATTCTAAAGCTATCGCAGACATTATGCGAGACACATGCCTGATATGCGATGTCCACTCTGACTGATGGCGTTTTTCCTTGGTTGTCAGGAATTCTGCCCCCACGGCAACCTCCGGACAGATGCTTACGGAATTTAAGTTAGCAATCGTGGCCTACTATCTCAGGTGGAAAACAATGACTGAACAAGCATCAGTATATCCTGCCAACGGTATCCTGCCCGTCCAAGATGTCAGTGCGTTGATCGAAAGCGGCATTATTAAGCCTGCCGTTCCGCTTAAAGATAAACAGCTGCAACCCGCAAGCCTCGATCTGCGCCTTGGCCCCAAAGCCTACCGGGTCAGGGCCAGTTTTCTGCCGCGCCCGGGCAGGCCGGTGGAGGAGCGCCTGCGGGATCTGGCGCTGCATGAAATCAACCTGATGGAAGGCGCCGTTCTTGAGACAGGCTGCGTTTACATCGTACCGCTGCTGGAGGCGTTGCAACTGCCCGCCCATATCGCGGCGGCCGCCAACCCGAAAAGTTCAACCGGGCGCCTCGATGTCTTCACGCGCGTCATTGCCGATGGCGTTAACGCTTTCGATCTGATCCCGCAAGGCTACAGCGGCCCGCTGTTCGCGGAAATCTGTCCGCAAACCTTCCCGATTATCGTGCGCACCGGTTCGACCTTGAGCCAGATCAGGTTTCGTGTTGGGATTGCAGCCGAGACCGACGCCGGCCTTGCCGCGCTGCATGCCCGTGAAACGCTGGTGACCGGCGGCGCGGAAGTGGATATATGTAATGGCATCGCACTTTCCGTTGATCTTTCAGAAACCCTGGCAGAAGTCTCAGGTGGGCTGATCGGCTATCGTGCCAAACGCAACACTGGCCTTGTCGATGTCGATGCGCCCCGCTCCTGCGCTATTTCTGAGTATTGGGAGCCGCTCCAGGCCAGCATCGGCACGTCTGGCTTCGTGCTTGATCCAGATCAATTTTATATCCTGGTCTCCAAGGAAGCCGTCCACGTGCCGCCAAGCCATGCGGCTGAAATGATGCCGTTTAATCAGCTGGTTGGGGAATTCCGCGTCCATTATGCAGGATTCATGGATCCCGGCTTCGGTCACGCCGCGGCCGGCGGTGCTGGCGCTCGGGTGGTGCTTGAAGTGCGCAGCCACAAAGTGCCATTCGTCTTGGAGGACGGCCAAATTGTCGGCCGCCTGATTTATGAGCGTATGTGCGCACTGCCGGACAGGCTTTACAGTGCCGACTTTGGCAGTCACTATCAAGCCCAGGGGCTTAAGCTGTCGAAGCACTTTGTTTAAGGATTTTTCCTAACCGGATTCTATCTATAAATGGGAATATTATGGGGCCAGTATTAAAACCAGCTTTCCTGCTGACCGGCTTTGGCCCTTTCCCTGGTGTATCCATGAACGTTTCAGGCATGTTTGCCGAGGCACTCGCCGAGCTTGGCCGCCGCAACTTTGCAAAGATACAATTTATTGCAGCGACACTGCCCACCGCATGGCATGAAGGCCCTGTCCGGCTTGAAGAGCTTTATCGTGCATACCGGCCGATGTTCGCGATGCATTTTGGCGTGTCGCATCGCGCACGTAGCCTTACGGTTGAATGCAGGGCCCAAAACCGCGCAGAGCATCGCGATTGTTATGGCCATCGACCCGACATGGCCAGACTAAGCGCCGATGGGCCGTCCGAACGCATGGTAACGATACCGGCCGGACGCATTATTGCCCGCCTCAAGCGCCAGGCTATTCCAAGCGTGCTGTCCCACGATGCGGGAAATTATCTGTGCAATGCGATACTTTATCGTTCACTTGAATTAATGAACGCGCTCAGGCCCGATGGCCAGTGCGGTTTTATTCACTTGCCAGCCAAGCTGGCCTGGTGCGGAGACAGCTGTTGCCACAAGCCAGGAGCGGATGGACTTTCGTTTGAAATGTCACTCAAGGGTGGACTGGAGATCCTTGCGGTGCTTCTACAGTCTTCCCCTCAGATGAGTTGGCCCTTGCAGCACAAACTGCTGCAGGAAATGCGTGCCCGGCGCTCAGGTTTCGCGCGGCAATTGCCGGCACACTCTAAGCCTTTTTATTTATCGTAAATTGTGGAAAATAGGCTTGACTGATTCGGGCGCGCGGTATCGGCCGGGTTTACGGTGGTCAAATTCGAGGACGCTGTGGGACGCGTTGGGAGGTTGATCGTTCAGGGCTCAAGCGGCTCCAGGCCGCGTGCTCTATGGAGGGGAGGCACTGAGGCGAGCCGTGAGCAACTCAAGCATGGTGGCTCTTGATTACCCCGATGGCTCCTCTAGTTCTTTCGACGAAGTCAGCCAAGATTGGCTGGTCCGTTTCGTTGAACATCGGATCGGAGATCCGCGCATCATTCGCCTGATCCGGAAATGGCTGAAGGCGGGCATCCTTGAAGACGGGATCGTCACGGTCAGTGATAAGGGGACAGGTC
>CAWUIN010000058.1:0-17377 GCA_963922535.1 uncultured Hyphomicrobiaceae bacterium
GAGGCCGACGATCTAATTCGGACATTTAATGCTTTGTTGCAGATTGCACGGCTTGAATCCGGTGCCTCTGACAGCGCGAAGGAGACAATGGACCTTTCAGACCTTGTCAGGGATATCGTTGAATTCTATGCGCCTGTTGTTGAGGAGAGCGATGCTACGATTGCATATGAGGAAACCGGTTCAATGGCATTTCATGGCAATCGGCAATTGTTGGCGCAGGCATTGATCAACCTCATTGAAAATGCGCTTAAATATGGCGTAACCAGAGATGACGGAGCTGGTGGCGATACCAGCGAGGGAGCCCAGATCTGCATTCGTCTGGCGCGCTGTGGCGATCATGCTGCCCTCTCAGTCAGCGATCGTGGACCAGGAATACCGATGCATCAGCACGCGCACGCGCTAAGGCGTTTCGGGCGCCTCGATACCAGCCGTTCACAGCCCGGTACCGGGCTGGGCCTCAGCCTGGTACGCGCGGTTGCCAAAATCCATGGCGGGCAGCTTGAACTGGCAGACAATCAGCCAGGCTTAATTGCGACAATTCGCTTGCCACTGGCCAACTCGCATATTCCATCATATCGTGAAGTATGATGGCTCCGGACCGCTTCACTTAGTGGCAAGTGAAAAGCTCGTGAGACCCATAAAGTTGTAACGCTCATGCAGCCGGTGGCGGCAAAGGGTGGCTTACAGGCTGGTGCCAATGCCTCTAGCGTGCCAGTATAATTCCTTATTCTACGGTCAATCAGCAGGAGACAGCCATGCCTGGCGCTATTGAACAGCCGTTATTTTCTCAGATTTCAGAATGGCCGCTTGTTCACCCGGGACAGCCTCCCGCGACATTGGCCAATGATATAGCTGCGCGATGCAGTACGCCTGAAACCTGCGCAATTTTTCAGGCCCCGAATGTGAGTGCGCTTTTATCCGGTATTGCGGCTGCTTCACCCTATCTGACGGGGCTAATTCGCAGAGATCCGGAACGATTGTGTCGCGTACTGTCGGCTGAGCCTTCTGCACATCTTAATTCGCTTGTTGATAACCTGAGACACGCGGTGCGGAGCGCTGGCGACCTGCGGCAGGTTATGATGTTTCTACGTCAGTTCAAGGCAGAGGCCGCTCTATTAATGGCAATAGCGGATCTGGGTGGCGTCTGGCCAGTCATGAAGGTCACCAGGGCCTTGACCAAGGTCGCCGATGCTGCAGTGGATGAAACTGTGCGTTACCTCTTCAAGGCGGCACAAGTCAAAGGGCAATGGCAGGCAGACGATGCAGATCCAGCCTTGAATTCAGGCTATTTCGTGCTGGCAATGGGCAAGCAAGGCGCCTTTGAACTCAACTATTCGAGCGATATCGATCTCATTATTTTTTACGACAAGTGCAAGGCAAAATTAGAAGATCCGTCACAAGCACAGACTTTCCTTGTTCGCCTCACACGCGATCTTGTCAAATGCTTAAGTGAGCAGACCAGCGATGGCTATGTTTTTCGCACGGATCTGCGCCTGCGCCCCGATCCCCGCTCTACCGCGCCAGCAATTTCTACTCTTGCAGCACTACAATATTATGAAAGCTTCGGCCAGAACTGGGAACGTGCCGCGATGATCAAAGCCCGGCCTATTGCCGGAGATATTGAAACGGGAATGGCGTTTCTGCAAGAACTGTCACCGTTTATGTGGCGCAAATATTTTGATTATTCAACCATCGCAGACGTGCATGCGATGAAACGCCAAATCCACGTGCATCGTGGTTTCAGTGAAATTGCGGTTGCCGGCCATAATATCAAGCTTGGACGCGGTGGCATTCGCGAAATTGAATTTTTTGTTCAGACTCAACAACTTATTGCAGGCGGCCGACAACCGGATCTGCGTGAGCGACAGACGCTTGCCGCTCTTGATCGCCTGGTCGAGATGAACTGGATAGAAGCAGCAACGCGCAGCGAACTGGCCGATGCCTATTGTTTTCTGAGGCGCATCGAAAATCGCATTCAAATGGTTGCAGATGAACAGACGCATCATTTGCCATCGGATCCCGAACGTCTGGCAAGGTTTTCCGGATTTTCCGGGTATGCAGATGTCGAGGCGTTATCTCATGACATATGCAAACACATGGAAGTCGTGGAAAAGCACTATTCCATATTGTTTGAAGATATGCCGCAACTGAGTACAGAGGCGGCCAATCTCGTTTTTACAGGCGAAGAAGACGATCCAGATACCGTGGCAGCATTCATAGCCATGGGGTATGAACGGCCGTCCGATGCAATCGCAATCGTGCGCAACTGGCATCGCGGGCATTATGCAGCTGTCAGATCCGAGAAAGCCCGTGAACGATTGACAGAACTGCAGCCGATCCTTGTTGAAGCGTTATCGGATACGATCGATCCTGATGCCGCGATCATTGGATTTGATAGATTTCTCAAAAAGCTGCCGGCCGGCGTTCAATGGTTTGCACTTCTGAAGGCTAATCCGGAGCTTTTGAAACTTGTTGTCATTATTGTTGGAAGTGCGCCGCGTCTTGCGAATATGCTGAGCCGACGCAAAGGTATGATCGATGCCGTGCTGGATGCGCGCATCCTGGGAACTATTCCCAGACCGGATCAAATTGCAAATATTGTCAAGTATAATATCGAGACAGTTCAGTCTTTTAAGGATGTCATCGGCCAGGTGCACATCGTTGGCAGTGAACAGATGTTTCTTATCGGCATGCGAACGCTGACCGAGGTTATTACTGCTGACCACGCAGGTCATGCGTATACGGCACTGGCGGAAGAGATTATTCGGCAGTTGAAGACAGCTGTTATTAAAAATCATTCTCAGCATCATGGCGAGGTGCCTGGCAGTAGTGCCAGCATCATCGCCATGGGAAAATTGGGCGGGCATGAAATGACCGCGTCGTCCGATCTGGATTTGGTTGCCATTTATGATTTAACTGAACCAGTTATAAATTCCAAAGGGCCGCGTCCGCTTCCGGTCAGCCATTATTACGCGAGATTAACGCAAAGATTACTAAACGTCCTCTCAACGCCGACGGAAGAAGGAATACTTTACAATGTTGATATGCGGCTCAGGCCATCCGGTCAAAAATCGCCGATTGCAACACAATTGTCAGGCTTCGTAGACTACCAGCATAATAATGCCTGGACGTGGGAACACATGGCATTGACACGAGCCCGTGTAATCTCAGGTCCTGCTGATCTCAGGCAGAAAATCGAAGCAGCTATCAAAGATGTGCTCGTTGTGCGGCGCGATAGACAAAAAATCGCCCAGGATGTCCGCCAGATGCGCCAGATACTCGAAAAAGACAGGGGCACGTCGAATATCTGGGATTTAAAGCAAGTACGTGGTGGATTTGTTGACATCGAGTTCACGTGTCAATATCTGCAACTCGTCCATGCCTACGAAAATCCCGATGTCATTGAGCCGAATACGCAAAAAGCAATCAGCAAACTGCGTGATCGCGGTTTGATTGATGCGGAGCATGCATCCACGTTGCTCAATACACTCGTTTTGCTGCAATCCCTGAGCCAGGTCACCCGGCTCTGTTTTGAAGGTGCTTTCAAACCATTGCGCGCGCCCCATGGACTTAAGGAAATATTAGCACGGGTTGGCGGCGAACCGGATTTTGAACACCTCGAAGCCAAAATGTACGAAGCTGTTCGAGCCAGCGCTGCGGTCTTCGAGGAGGTCGTCAATAAGGCTTAATTTCTGTATTCGCTCGTGAGGGATTTCCAGGTTTTCGAGCGTTGATAAAAAATGAAGACGCCAGTCAGATGCGAACTGGGAGGCTTCAGGAGAATTCACAGGCGCGTGTCGCCAAAATCTCCATGCCCGCAATCTATCTGCCTGCTTCAAAGCCGATTTGTGCATTATTAATGAAAATCGGTTCCGCTATAATTTTGCAAGCTCTCGGTTGAGATGTGTGCATACAGTAGCCACACATGAATATCTATTGGTTCTGCAGGCTTGCAAACCTCGTTCAATCCTGCTGTTTAAGAGGCAGGCGACCGTAATAGAATTTGCGCGTCGTCTGTCGCTCAAGCAACGCGAGTTATTATAATGTCAACTCTGCCTTTTCCAGGGATCGATCCCGTGGCTTTTTCAGTCGGCCCCATACAGATCAAATGGTATGGCCTGTCTTATATGGCAGGCCTTGTTCTTGGCTGGCTTTACATTCGCTCCCTTGTCTCGCAGCAGCGGCTCTGGCCACATGGAACGCGACCATTTCCCCCGGCCAAGGCCGACGATCTTCTTGTTTATATGACGATTGGTGTAATTGCAGGGGGACGACTTGGTTTTACTTTGTTTTATGAACCAGGCTATTATCTCAATAATCCGCTGAGAATTCTTTATGTCTGGCAGGGCGGTATGGCTTTCCACGGCGCCCTTCTCGGATGCGGGCTTGCGATATGGGCGTTTTCTGTGCGTAATCGAACTAATGCTTTGAGCGCGATGGATGCGTGCGCCGCGGCGGTGCCGGTTGGTCTGTTCTTTGGCCGGCTGGCTAATTTTATCAATGGCGAGCTTTGGGGACGGCCCACAACTATGCCATGGGGAATGGTCTTTCCTGAGGCACAAAAATACCACGGTGATGCCATACCCGTTCCGCGGCATCCAAGCCAACTCTATGAGGCTGCACTTGAAGGCTTGGCATTGTTCCTGCTGTTACGCCTGTTGACACATCGCCATGGCGCGCTGCAATCACCAGGGCTTGTAACCGGTATGTTTCTGCTCGGTTACGGCGTATTCCGTTCGTTCTGCGAACTTTTCCGGCAATTTGACCCTGAACATATTTTTTCAAACTACGGTTTCACTCCAGGGATCGTCTATTCTATTCCAATGATTTTACTGGGATGGTGGTTTATACGTTCCGCCCAGACACGGCCGGCAGTGTAGATGCGATACCAACACCAAGAGCCTCCGGCCACCACGGCACGGCGCATAACACCGCTTACTGTCAAACTTCAAAACAAGATTGCCAGCCGTGGTTCTATTTCCGTTGCAGCTTATGTGGATGCCTGCCTTATGGATGCTGAGGAGGGCTACTACATCCATAGTCCAGCAATCGGAGCCGAGGCAGATTTCGTGACGGCACCGGAAATAAGCCAGATATTTGGCGAGCTTATTGGCGTCTGGAGCGCCGTTGTCTGGCAGCATATGGGCAGCCCCGGCCAGCTCAATCTGCTGGAACTGGGCCCGGGGCGTGGAACACTGATGGTGGACTTGCTTCGTGCTTTCGCCAAGGTTCCGAAACTTGCCGAAGCTCTGCATGTGCATCTCCTGGAAATAAATCCTACGCTCAGACAGCAGCAGGAAAATGCACTGAAGCATCGGGCGGCCCGTTTAACCCACCACGCCAATCCCACGTCGCTATGCGACATCGCCCGTGAAACCGATGTGCCATGGATTGTGATCGGCAATGAATTTCTTGATGCGCAGGGTGTGCGTCAGCTTGTTTCACAAAACGGTAAATGGCATGAGCGCACAGTCGAATGTGCAGCAAACGGCGAGTTGATGTTCGGGGTTGGCGAGGCTGTTAAAGAACATTTTTCCAACTGGCCAGATGCAGCTAACAGGCCGGATGGGCAAATCTTCGAGACAATCCCTGCGCTTGGCAACAGCGTTGCACCGTTGTTGCAGGCTCTAACGCATCGCAGTCCAGTTGCTTGCCTGTTTATTGATTACGGCCACGTGCAAACAGCAGTCGGCGAGACATTACAGGCCATGCGCAGGCATGCTTATGAGCATCCTCTGACTTCGCCAGGCGAAGCCGACCTGACCGTACACGTCGATTTTGCTGAAGTGGCATGTGCGTTACAGCGGGCAGGATTAATACCGCATGCCGTTTTAAGCCAGGCAGAATTTCTGGGTCGCCTTGGCATTGTCGAGCGAACGTCACATTTGATGGCTGCTAATCCGGCCCGCGCGGCAGAGCTTGAAAGTGCCACGATGCGCCTGATGGCGCCAAATGGCATGGGAAGCAGGTTCAAGGCTATTGCTGGGTGCAGTCCTCAATTGTTACCTCTGCCTATTTTCGATTGCATTAGCAGGTGAACCGACGGCAGGTTTTGATACGCTTGAAATTTGCAGTGCGAAACGAAGATGCGCGCGACAAGGACACTTTTTAATGATGAATAAAACCATGCTGCAATCCAGGCTGCTGAATGAAGCCAAGGGTTTGCGCCACGGATTCTTTACGCGCCAAGGTGGTGTTTCTCAAGGCATCTATGCGTCGCTGAACTGTGGTTATGGATCAGATGACAATCCAGACGCCGTGAATGAGAACCGTCGCCGTGCTGCCTTACATCTTTCCTGCGCGCATACAGATATCGTTACAGCCTATCAAATTCATAGTGCACAAGTTCTGGTGGTCGACGCGTTGTTTCAGCCTGACGCCGTGCCACAGGGCGATGCGCTCGTCAGCAAAACACCAGGTCTTGCCATCGGCGTGCTGACTGCAGATTGCACCCCGGTTTTGTTCGCCGACCCGGAAGCCAGAATTGTGGGTGCTGCGCATGCAGGCTGGCGTGGGGCCGCCTCAGGCATTCTTGAGGCAACACTCGAAGCGATGGAGGCGATCGGTGGAAAACGCTGCAGAATACGAGCCGCTATCGGACCAGCCATTCATCAGCCAAACTATGAGGTTGGCGCAGAATTTAAAGCAGAATTTCTAAACGCAAACCCTGAAAATGAGCGTTTTTTCAATCAGCCGGCACAAGCTGCAAAACCGCGTTTTGATTTGCCAGACTTCTGCAATGCAAGACTTGAAGCCGCCGGCGTAAACTGGATCGATAATATTGATCTTTGCACGTATGCAGACGAATCACTATTCTTTTCTTATCGTCGCAAAATACATCGTTTAGAACCTGATTACGGGCGTCAAATATCTGCCATCGTCGCTACGTAGTGATATAATCCACAGCTTTTTGATTTCAAACGATGGTTTACCAAGAAGTTCCACACATTAGACTGATTTGAGCCTGGACGTGAAATTGTGTAGATATTAGATTATAATAAATAAATGCTGATAAGGGAGTCTAGCTACAGTTTCAGTGTTGCGGCTACCGTATTACAGAGCGCCATTGAGAGAGGAATATCATCGTGGTGATCACTGACGCTTCGGCACGCAAAATGTATAAGATCATCGCATGCGTGGCTTTTGCCTTCGCTGCGGCCTCGAGCATTACTGCCTGCTCGACAGGCGGCTCACTTATGAATGCTTTCAGCCAGCAACCGGACCAGAAAATGTCTGGAAACAGTTTGCAGACCGGAGGCGTGATTTCGCCCAGCAAGGGCAGTATTGCAATTGCGCCTCTGATCGGCCCGCCGGATGATGTTTCTCAATCTCTGACTGCTCAGCTTCAGACGGCGCTTTCCCGTCAATCCATCCGCGCACTGCCCGTTGAGGGAGGCGATGCGTCTTCTTCGAAACAGGGGCTTCATACACTGCGTGGTTATGTTGTCGCCGCGCGTGAAACTACTGGCACTAAGGTTTCCTACATATGGGATATAACTAATGCTTCTGGTGAGCGCGTGCATCGCATTACCGGTGAAAATTTGATTGGTGATGCCGCATCGGACAATCCCTGGTCATCGGTGAATCAGCAAGCAGTGGCTAAGATGGCAAATTCCACTGCGACGTCGATTGCGCAATGGATGTCAAAAAACTCGTCTTCTGCAGCCGCCCGGCAGCCGGTCAATCAAAATGCAGCGGGATCTAATCCCGCAAAGCCAAAAGACATTGCCTCAACAAATACTCAAGATCAGGTGGATGGGTATTCTGCAGTTGCAATTTACGTCCCAAATGTAACGGGTGCACCGGGTGATGGATCAACAGCGTTGTCAGTGGCTTTGCAGAATGAGCTTCGTAAGAATGGTCTGAAGCTTGTTGAGGAAGCTGGCGCAAGTACACACACCGTCGAAGGGTTGGTTGTTGTAGGCGCCATATCTGACGGCACTCAGCCAATAAAAATTGATTGGGTCATCAAGACGCCGGACGGTGCAAATGTTGGGACCGTATCCCAGAAAAATAAAATACCTGCAGGATCTCTGGATGATAAATGGGGGGCAACAGCAACGGCTGCAGCATCCGCCGCTGCGCAGGGGATCATTCGTCTTTTGCCACGTCAAACCACAATGCGTTCGTAATTTATTTTTTATTGAACTTATCCCATCAACCTTCTTTGGAAATATTTACAACACCTTTATTTATACAAATTTTAGATTTGTTCAGCATCCTGATGCATTTATAGTATAATTGATCGTTATTGTAAAATTATCACATCTGGGCAAGGCGGTCATCTATGGAAGAAACATTAAAGCCGTTGGAAATAAAACTGGTTGCTGGTAACTCCAACCTACCTCTAGCCAAATCTATTGCTACGCATCTTGGCGTATCTCTGACGAATGGTATCTGCCGACGTTTTGCAGATATGGAGATATTCGCTGAAATCCAGGAAAATGTTCGTGGCGAAGATGTTTTTGTATTGCAGTCAACTTCATTCCCTGCAAATGACAATTTAATGGAATTATTAATCCTTATTGATGCGCTGAAGCGTGCTTCAGCGCGCAGGATTACAGCAGTCATGCCTTATTACGGTTATGCTCGCCAGGACCGCAAGGTGGGTGCCCGCACTCCGATCTCAGCAAAGTTGGTTGCAAATTTAATTGAGCGTGCAGGTGCCAATCGCGTTACGACGCTTGATTTGCACGCAGGCCAAATTCAAGGCTTCTTCGATATTCCAACGGATAATCTGTTTGCGGCTCCGGTCATGGTCCGCGATATCAAAGAAAAATTCAAACTTGATGACATTTGTGTTGTGTCTCCGGACGTTGGCGGTGTTGTCCGCGCACGTGGCCTTGCAAAACGCATAAATGCACCAATTGCGATTTGTGATAAGCGACGGGAACGCCCGGGTGAAAGTGAAGTCATGAATGTGATCGGCGATGTTAAAGGTAAGATCTGCGTGTTGATCGACGATATTGTCGATTCCGGTGGTACTCTCGTCAATGCTGCAAATGCATTACTTACAAATGGTGCGCATGAAGTGACCGCCTATATAACCCATGGCGTTTTTTCTGGTAGTGCTTGTGAGCGGATTGAAAAATCCGACCTCAAATCGTTGATCGTTACCGATTCTATTAAGCCGACACAGGCGGTGTTGGATGTTCCTAATATCAGGATCTTATCCATTGCACCATTGCTTGGCGATGCCATTGAGCGCACAAGCCGTGAACAGAGTGTCTCCAGCCTTTTTAACTAAGCGATCAGTTGCAAGGCTTTCCAGAAAAATGTTTTCCGCCACAAAGCGTTAACATTTTGTTGAAATCAGCAGGCCTGGGAAATTGAATTAAAGCGCAGCTTATTCATCAAGCTTTCTGGAAGGCACGACGATGCTGGATCCGGCATCTGGATGTGTGGCAGCCGTTATTTCAGAAGTACTTTGCACTGTATTTGGGAAGTTCGGCAACAATTCCGCTTCATCTTTTGCCTTGCGCGAACGGCCTTCAAAATTCGCGCCCATTGCAAGCGTAAGGGTTTGATGATAAATATCACCGCTTACATGAGCTGTTGTTGACAAGGAAACATGTAGGCCACGGACCGTACCTTCAACTTTTCCGTCAATATGAACAGCTTCAGCGTTCACCATGCCTTTGACAAAGCCAGTTTGTCCAACGATAACACGCTTCCCCAAAACATCTCCCTGTATTTCACCGTTAATCTGCACCGGTTGTTCAGATGTGATTTGAACGTTATTACCGAAAATTTTCATGTCTTCTCTGATCAATGAGACGCTCTCGGCTGACTTAGCGTGCTGAGCCGAACCCGCTATCGTCAGGGGCTGTGGCGTTAGCCCTGGTGTATCTTTACGAGAAAACATTTTGAACTCCGATGACTCGTTATGGTTAAAGAGATTAAGCTGCTATTAAGCTTTAAAGTCTGTCGACCGGGCTCATCCGTGCGCTGATTTTGCGACATTGTGCGGCGATCGATAGAAACACTACATGCGTCATTCATGACTTAACATGGTTAACTCGGACAAGACACTATTTATAATGGAACAATTTTGATTTTGCGTACGCATTGACACCAGAAACATGTAATAGTGATGAAGCGTAGGCCGCGTTGTCATTAATCGCAAAACAAGCCACGGCCAATCGTTGGATAGTCAGGACTGAATGCAATGCGGAAATCATTTATTACAGGCTTGGCTGGTACTGAGCTGACAGTACAGGAAGCCGCCTTTCTGGCGCGCGAACGCCCGGCAGGTCTGATTATTTTTGCCCGCAACGTTGATACGCCCGAACAACTCAAACGCCTCATTGGCGATGCATGCGGGGCCATCGCTGCGGAGGATACTTTGGTCCTGGTCGATCAGGAAGGTGGCCGGGTTCAACGGCTTTCTGCTCCTTACTGGCGCAAACTGCCAGCAGCCAGCACATTCGCCGATCGCATCGAAGCCGCTCACCGAATTGATGAGGTTGTATCAGCCGCATGCACCATTGCCCGGCTTACCGCGCACGACCTGCGTGCAGCAGGTATCAACGTCAACTGCGTGCCGTGCGCCGATGTTCCTGCGCCGGGGGCGCACGATATTATCGGTACGCGCACTTACGGCAGCACGCTTGAGACCATCGTCCCGCTCGCCAGGGCGGTTGCTGAGGCGCATATGACAATGGGCGTTTTACCCGTACTCAAGCATTTGCCAGGCCATGGCCGGGCGACAGTGGACAGCCATCTGGCGCTGCCGGTCGTCAATGCTTGCCATGACGATCTGGCTGCAACGGATTTTGCTGCATTTTATGCCCTGCGCGATCTGCCCGCCGCTATGACTGCGCATGTTGTCTATTCGGCAATCGATCCCACTGCGCCGGCTACGACATCGGCCAAGGTTATCGCCGGGATCATACGCGGCGAGATCGATTTTACAGGCTTGTTAATGTCGGACGATCTTTCCATGCAGGCGCTGCAGGGCTCAATCGGGGAGCGAGCTTGCGCCGCTATATCGGCTGGCTGTGATCTGGCGTTGCATTGCAATGGCAATTTTGCTGAGATGGTGGAGGTCGCGGCAGCCGTCCCGGTTATGCAGGATCAGGCACAGCAACGATTTGCGCGGTGCGCCGCAATCGCCGGACGCGAGCCTGCGCCTTTTGATGTGGCTGGCTCAGAAAGAGTTTTGGCTGATCATATGGAGGCAGCTTATCGCCATCAATGATACCGCACCTTCATCTGCCGTTGAGGTTTCAACACAACGGATGCCGGTTGACAATGAAAACTGGCACGCTCGCCGGAGTGAAACCGAACGCCAGGGAGAAGAGTTTGTTGTCGACGCCGGGATCTTTGAAGGCCCTCTCGATCTGCTCCTGGCCATGGCCCGCACTCAAAAGGTTGACCTTGCCTGTATTTCCGTTCTTGCCCTTGCCGAACAGTATCTGGCATTTATTGCGGATGCCAAACGGCTGCGTCTGGAACTGGCGGCCGACTATCTGGTGATGGCGGCGTGGCTGACTTTTCTGAAATCGCGTTTGTTACTGCCGCGTGAAGATATCCCCGATGATGGCCAGAGCGGCGAGGAGTTGGCGCAGCGTCTCGCCTTTCGCCTTATGCGCCTTGAAGCAATGCGCGATGCTGCCACCCGCTTGCTGAGCCGGAATCGTCTCGGCCGCGATGTGCTTGCCCGTGGCCAGCCGGAAACGGTTGTGACGACGCGCGAAACGCATTACACGACCGATCTCTATAATCTGCTGAAAGCCTATGCCACGCAACGCAAACGCACGCTGCCGCATGTGCATGTCGTCAAGAAGCGGACGGTCTGGTCGATCAAGGACGCACGCTCGCGTCTTGAGCGTTTGGTTGGACCTGTCTCAGGCAACTGGCTGGAACTTGATCAGTGTATAGAAGATTATCTTGGCCCAATTGCTGAATGCCGAACTATTTTGGCCAGTTCTCTTGGTGCAATTCTTGAGATGGCCCATGAAGGCCTTGTCGATATCCGCCAGGACGAACCGTTCGGGGTGATTTTCGTGCGCCGCCGCGAAGCTGGCGCTAAGTGGCAGAAGTGGGAGCATGAGTGTTAGCGGTCTGTATCTCTTAGTATTTCCATCAACATTTGGTAAATCACTTACTGCCTCTGCGACAGGAGTTTGAAATTGACCGCCCTCTTACGGTCGTTGCAGAGCAAACAAGGCAATAAATAAACACCTGCATAATTAAAGTATCTTAGCGTGGACAGCTGCTGCAAAGGACGAATAGAGAAAGTAAAATATAATGCGGCAGTGACTGCTGAAGCGCAGCATAAAATCAAGACGGGATTATTGAGAGGCAGCCAATATGAAGACACCTTCGGATCATCATACGGGGCTGGCTGACAGCCATGATATGGCGCGCTACCGCCAGGACATGCGCGTTATTGAAGCCAGGCTTTTTGGTGCCGACAAGGCGCTTGCTGTATCTGAGCTGGCTGAAGGCCTGCCTGCGGACAGAGATGTCGCGGCGCTACTTGCGGCTCTTCAGGCCGAATATGACGAACGTGGTGTGAACCTCGTTTGCCTGGGCGGCAAATGGATGTTTCGTACCGCGCCCGATCTCGCTCATATGCTGGAGAAATATACCGTCGAAGAACGCCGGCTGTCGCGCGCAGCACTGGAGACGCTCGCCATTATCGCGTATCACCAGCCTGTAACACGCGCCGAAATCGAGGAAGTTCGTGGTGTGACAACGTCAAAGGGAACACTCGATGTTCTGATGCAGACAGGCTGGGTCCGGCCACGTGGCCGCAGACGGGCGCCTGGCAAGCCTGTGACCTATGGGACGACGGCTGAATTCCTTCAGCATTTCGATCTGGATGGCCTCGGCGATTTGCCTGGTTTAGCAGAGCTTAAAGGCGCCGGCCTGCTCGACGCTGCCTTACCACCGAGTTTCCGCGTACCTGAGCCCAAGGAGCTTGCCGCCTTGATGCCGGATGAATGCCCGCTGGAAGATGATGGAGATGAGGTGGAGCAGGAACAGGATGACTTCGAGCCCAGTGAGGAGAGGTCGGATGCCTTGGACGAAGATGGCGAGGACAATGCCTTATCCGTTACTTCGCCTGACATAGGGCGCCCACCCAAATAAAAGCTTCAATTTTAGTGAGAAATAGTCCGTGATATGCTGCTTTAGCTCGGAAAATTGAAGCGTTTATTTGGGTGGGAACCCACAGCAGACAAGATCTGACATCTTGCTTCACAGATTTGAAATATTTATACATTTTCTTGCGATACAGATCTCAGTGGTCTGCACCAGTTAAAAATGTCATCTCAGATCATAAATCCAGCATATAAGAACGGCAATCAAGTCAACCGTCATAATTTACAACATTATGTTGTCGTCATTTCCGAATTAATATGGATAAACGGTTTAAGGAGCAGATAATGAAGCGTTGGTTTGTTGCCGTCTTGATTGGCCTGCCATTTGCCGCCAGTGCAATCGCCGGAGGAAATCATAAGCACTCTCATGGGCATGGGCACGATCATGAGCATCGACAGCTTGGTGCTCACAAACACGGCAGCGGAAACTTCAACATCGTGATTGATGGCAACAAGGTATACATGGAACTTGAATCGCCTGGCGCCGATATCGTTGGCTTTGAGTACCAAGCTTCAACAGACAAGCAAAGAGCCAAAGTCGCCAGTGCAAAAGCCAGGCTCAATGATATTGCCAATGTTGTGGTGCTGCCCGCGGCAGCTGGTTGTAAGGTAGGCGGCTCAGATGTCAGACTGATTATTACGGGTAAGAACAAGGAAGGATCTCACTCGGAGTTCCATGCCAAATACCATATGACTTGCGCCACACCTGAAAAGCTGGCTGAACTCACATTCACTTATTTTGAGAACTTCGCAGGCGCTCAGCATCTTGAGGTGCGTGTTGTTGGCCCCAAATCGCAGCAGAGATTCGAAGTCGAGCGCGACGCCGGCAAGATCAATCTCGGCGGCGTTATATAATTGGATATCTCACCGTTGGCCGAGACGATGGCAAAAGACACGGCTTTCACTGCGCGTGACCTGGTTCACGTGTCACGTGTAAATTTTGCCTGGCCAGGCGGCAAAAAGTTTAAAATTGCAATTGATGATTTTTCTTTAGAAGCAGGCTCCAAGACCCTGCTCGTTGGCCCGTCCGGCGGCGGCAAATCTACTTTATTGAGCCTTCTTTGTGGAATTATTGCCCCGCACGACGGAGAAATCGTTATTCTGGATACTGATATTGTCGCATTGTCAAATGCAGCACGCGACAGTTTTCGAGCCGAGCACATCGGTGTGATCTTTCAGATGTTCAACCTGCTGCCGTATGGTTCGGTCATTGATAACGTCGTCCTGCCGCTGAGCTTTGCGCGCCAGCGCAGGGATCGCGTTTTGCAAAAGGGGCCGGTGGCGGACGAAGCCAGCCGCATTCTCAGCGCGCTTGGCCTTGATGATGGGGTGTTCACTGGCCCGGCTTCGGCACTCAGCGTTGGCCAGCAGCAACGTGTTGCAGCTGCACGCGCGCTCATCGGCATGCCAGAACTGATCTTAGCCGATGAGCCTACATCTGCACTTGATCATGAACATCAGGAGCGGTTCATCGATTTACTCTTTCGTCAGATGAAGGAGGCGAAAGCCACACTGCTCATGGTCAGTCACGACCGGCGCATTAGCCCACTGTTCGATCAGGTGCTTGAGCTGGAAAACATCGTGAAAGTGCAGGAGGTTGCATGACGATGATCCGCCTGGCATTGCAATCGCTATGCAATCGCTGGCTCACCGCAGCGCTGACCGTGCTCGCCCTTGCCTTCAGCGTTATACTTCTACTTGGCGTTGAAAAAATTCGCACCAGTGCAAAGGCCAGCTTTGCCAACACCATCTCAGGCACAGATCTTGTGATTGGCGCGCGCAGCGGCAGCATTCAGCTTTTGCTTTATTCGGTGTTCCGTATTGGCAATGCCACCAACAACATGACGTGGCAGAGCTACGAAGATATCCGCCAGCGTCCCGAAGTGGATTGGGCTATTCCGCTGTCGCTCGGCGACAGCCATCGCGGCTTTCGTGTGCTGGGCACAACTCAGGAATATTTTGACCGCTATAAGTACCGGCAGAACCGCGGCCTTGCGTTTGCCGCCGGTGAGCGGTTTGACGATCTTTTCGATGCTGTGATTGGCGCCGATGTCGCGACTTCGCTTGGTTACAAGGTGGGCGATGAAATCATCGTGGCCCACGGCATTGGTGAGATCGGTCTTAACGAGCATGGCGACAAGCCATTTCGCATTTCCGGGATCCTGGCCAAGACCGGAACGCCGGTGGACCGTACTGTGCACGTGAGCCTGGAAGCCATCGAAGCCATTCATATTGACTGGCAGGATGGCATGCAGCGCACGGATCGCACCGTTACGGCGGATGAAGTGCGAAGGCTGCAGCATCGGCTGCGGCCCAAGGCGATTACAGCTGCGATGGTTGGACTGAAGTCGAAGATTGCTATCTTCAAACTGCAACGCTATGTGAATACCTATCGCTACGAACCGCTATCAGCTATTCTTCCCGGCGCCACGCTCTATGAATTATGGGGGCTGGTCAGCACGGCGGAAACCGCGCTGACGGCTGTGTCCTTCATGGTTGTCATCACAGCCATACTTGGCATGGTGACGATGATCCTGGCAACGCTGAACGAGCGGCGGCGCGAGATCGCAATCCTGAGGTCCGTTGGTGCAGGACCGCTTACTATTGTCGGGCTGTTGGTGTCGGAAGCCGGTCTTCTGACGCTTGTCGGTGTGATATTAGGGATTATTTCGACTTATGCGCTGCTCTTTACATTACAGCCTTGGATCGATGCATCCTATGGACTGTACTTAGATATCTCAGCGTTATCGCTGAAGGATTTCGGCACCATGGCCGTCATCGTTTTGGGTGGTCTGCTGGCCGGTATTCTGCCAGCACTACGCGCTTACCAATACTCCCTTGCCGATGGCATGAGCGTGCGCAACTGAGCAGAAATGTGCTTGTTGACCAACAAATCTATAATTCAAGCTCGTTCGATTACCAATTTACTTCGAAAACGTTCAACCATACTCAACCATTTTTATGAAGCGATACAGACCAACAGCCTCCTACTCGTGGTCTTTATCGTGAGCAGTCACGATTGAACCTCGGCGCAACAGGGCGTGGGTATGAAGCGCCACAGCGGCGGCATTCGAAACGTTGAGGCTTGCCACATTCCCTTCTGCGTGAATACGGGCGATAGAGGTGCAGGCATCACGCGTAGATTGGCGCAACCCTCGGCCCTCCGCACCCAGCACAATAGCGGTTGGCTGGCGCGTTGTCAGCACATGCTCGATTGCTGCAGAGCCTTCACCATCAAGGCCGATCACCCGAAATCCTTTGTTTGTGAGATCGGCGAGCCCCCTGGCGAGGTTTGGGATCAGGGCCACCGGCACCAGTTCCAGGGCTCCTGAAGCGGATTTTGCCACGGTGCCGGCCAATGGCGGGCTATGGCGGCGGGTGGTGACAACCCCGGCTGCGCCGAACACAGCGCAGGAGCGCAGGATCGCGCCAACATTATGCGGGTCCGTAATCTGGTCAAGAACGACAATTGGTGTTCCGCTTGAGCGGGCTATGGCGATAAGTTCCGCAAGTGACGGTTCGGCCAGAGCGCTGCATTCCACCAGAGCGCCCTGGTGAACCGTATCGGCGCCCAAACGGCGATCGAGATCTTTGGGCGCTACAGGCATGACAGTTAGAGCGGAATAAGCCAGTGCATCGCTCAGCCGGTTTTGTGCATTCTGGGTGAGGTAGATGCCATCGATTGTGCGGCGAGGGTTATTCAACACCGCCGCGACGGCGTGAATGCCGTAAATCAACGTTGGATCTTCGAAATTGTCATCTTTTCTGACGCGTTGAGAGCGTCTGGCCGCTGCGGTATGGCGCCATTGCATGGACGTATGCGGCCGCTTGGCGTACAGTTTCGTTGTGGGCTTGGACATCGGTTCTGCTTTTTCGGACATAAGGCTGATCTAGGCCGTGTCGTCAATTCATTATTGACAATATCGACATGTAACGGGATATATACATCCTCTTGCTTCATTGGCGACAATGAGGCATAAGCTATTGCGTGTAATGCCTCTTCCGGTTATGAGGTGATTGCCGATTTATCGGAGGGATGCCCGAGTGGCTAAAGGGGACGGGCTGTAAACCCGTTGGCTATGCCTACGTTGGTTCGAATCCAACTCCCTCCACCAAGTCAGGCACGCACGACAAGAGGATGTGGTTTACTGATAGAGATGCAGCTTCCAAGCTGCCTGACGCTAAAATATTACGATCCATAAATCTCCAAAATACTTGCAATCTCTTTAAATTATTGCATTTTAATTTGCGCCATTACCTCGTATGCA
>CAWUIN010000059.1:0-17326 GCA_963922535.1 uncultured Hyphomicrobiaceae bacterium
TCGCTATATTATATGTCATCTATACAAAAATTGGCTTCCGCAGCCTGTCAATTGCGCATATTGTCACTTGGATGTTTCTCGCTGGCAGCGTTCTTATTGTTCTTTATCTTTCGCCCATGCAAGATTTTAATGACGCACAATTCTCTGGAGTTGCAACGTTGCTTGTCTTTCTTGCAGCACTGCCACTTGTCAACGTTGTTTTCGACTGGCTGTCACTCGGTCTGACGCGCTTGCTGCTGGGCTGGACGGCCAAGGGACAAAAGACGGGGGCCGCTATCCTCAACGGTTGCCTCGATGCCGTCGGCGCAGTTGTTATCCTTGCCGCCCTGGCCGTCGCCACAACCGCCGCTCTGCAAGGCCTTAATACCGTTGCCACGCTCGGCGGTTCCGACCGGTTGCTCATCGACCTCGTGGGCGTCATACAGACGCTGCGCGAACGGCCCGGCGATCCGGCCATCTGGTGGGTGTATTTCATGCTGTTTTCAACGCTGTTGCCAAGCGTCGTGCACCTGTTTATCGCCGCCTCCAGCCTGGCTACCTACTCGCTCCCCCGTTCACTCATGGAGAAACACCAAAAGGCGCTGGAAGCCGGTTTTGAAGGCCATCCACGAGCGCGCGGCCGCACTGCCCTGACGATGACAATCCGTCAGTTCCTCTCCTGGGGCGCGTTTCTTGCAGCACTTGCCGCCATTGCCGCTCTCCTCGTCTTCGTGCTGCCCAACGCAATGCCCTGGCTGGGTCTTGCCCTGCTTTGGCTGGCCGAACACACCGCCGCCGCCCTTTCCGCCCCCATCGTGCCCGGCCCGCCGCCATGGGGATTAAGCGAGCTTATGAATGTGCTGGCAAGCCTGCTAACCATGTAACCATGCCATAGAGCACGTGCTTTTCCTTGCCAGTAGGGTGTGCCAGCGGCATCGGTCTGGATGATTTTATCGATCTGCGTGAAGTGGGCTTGGCGGGCGTGCGGTTCCTTATTATGGTGTGAAAAGAAACGTTATCCGGCCGGCTGCAACTCCGGCTGATCTTCCACAGCTTCAGAAGGTGTCAATGTCTTCCCGCTCTACACACATGTTCAACCATGGTGGTGTGCCGTTTAAAACCGCGCTTATCGGTAGCGCCGTGGCGGCTGCGTGCCTTTTGGTTCTGGCAGGTTTTCCGCTGACGGCGCCCTTGCTTAAGGCGCCGGATGCTTGGATTGAGGATTGGCGCACCGCGCATTTTTCACCGCGTGTCCCTGAATTGCGCGACGATATCACGGTGATCCTGATCGACGAGCAGAGCCTGGAGCGCTACGTCTGGTTCTCGCCGGTCAACCGGGTGTTGCAGGCAACGCTGGTGCGCGGGCTGGAAGAAGCCGGCGCCCGCGCCATCGGGATGGATTTTTTATACACCAGCCCGACAACCGCGGCAGATGATAGAGCGCTCAGGGAGGCGTTTAAGGCGGCAGGAACTCCGATCGTGATCGGCGCCATCGATGAGCGCGGCGTGCCGCGCACCGCCGATGCCCAAAGTGCCCTTGCCTGGCAGGACCAGTTCATCGCGAGTACAGGCCGGGTGGCCGGTCATCTTTATTTCCACGGTGCTGCGACCACAATGGGCCGCTTCGGTATTGCCGACCAGGTGGTCCGCAAACGCCTTGGCCCATCGCCGGCCCCGCCGTATCGCGATGCTTTTCCGCGCGTGCTTGCCATCGAAGCCGGCATCGAAAAACTGCCGTCTCCTATTTCAGCGCCACAGCCGATTGCCTGGCAGCGCCCGCCAGTCTACAGCCTCTGGCCCGCGCCGATGCCGGTTTTGCGGGTGATGCCGCATGCGCCCGGCGCTTCAATTGATGACATGCTTGGAGACGGCTGGCGGTCGTTCGTTAAGGGCCGGATCGTGATCGTCGGCGGCGGTTTTGGCGATCGCGACCGGCATCTGACGCCGCTTTCGACGGCTACCAACGATAAGGTCGAAGGGGTGCGTATTCACGCTCAGATACTCGGGCAGCTGATTGACGGCCGTTCCGTTGCTATTCTGCCGCAGGCGGTGGAATTTGTGCTGCTGATGGGCGGCACGCTGCTGACCTGGTCACTGGCGCGGCGAACCCTTCCGTTGCCATTCGGGCGCTGGCTCACGGGCGCGCCGCGCAGGTTCCGCCCTGATCCGGGCGGCCTGGCCGAGTTGTCGCTTACGGGCCTTACCATTCTGCTGTCCGGCTTGGCGATCTACGCGGTTGCCGGGGTGATCATGCCATCGGCGACGATTTTTTCCGCATTCGTCATTGGCCTGTTGCTCGGCAATCCACCACATTGGCTGGCGTGGCTTCTGCGGCGGCTGCCGTTTGCTACGCCCCCCGCTCCACGGCACTAAAGTGATGGCTTGATAGCTTGCCCGGAGGCTTTCAGCCTGCCTTCTGAATCTTTTTCCACGTGTCTTTCAACGAGACGATTTCGTTGAATACCGGTGCACCCGGCGTTCCGTCGTCGTCGGCGCAAAAGTAGCCCAGGCGTTCGAATTGCAGCGGCTCTCCAGTTGCAGCGGCGGCCAAGGCCGGCTCAATTTTCGCGTCATCAATGACTTCAAGCGAATCCGGGTTGAGAACTGCAAGAAAGTCATCGGCGGCGCTAGGGTTTTCAGTGTTAAAGAGATGCTTGAACCGGCGGATTTCGGCGTTGATGGCGTGGCGCGCAGATACCCAGTGGATTGTGCCCTTCACCTTGCGGCCGTCGGGCGAGTTGCCGCCGCGGGTTGCCGGATCGTAGCGGCAGTGGATCTCGCAGATCTCACCGGCTGCGTCCTTGACGACGTTTGTGCAAGTAACATAATAGGCATAGCGCAGGCGTACTTCCTTGCCAGGCGCCAGGCGGAAGAACTTCTTCGGCGGTGCTTCCATGAAATCGTCGCGTTCGATATAAAGCTCGCGGCTGAAGGGCACAAGGCGTTTCCCTGCACCTGCATCCTCCGGATTATTAACCGCTTCCAGCTCCTCTTCCTGGTCCTCCGGATAATTCTCGATCACAACTTTCAAAGGCTTGAGTACTGCCATGCGCCGCTCGGCCGTTCTATTGAGCTGCTCGCGGACGCAGAATTCCAGATATTCGTATTCGACCGTACTGTCGGCCCGGGCGATACCGATGCGATTTGCAAAATCACGGATCGCTGCTGCCGGAATGCCACGGCGGCGCATCCCGCGCAGCGTTGGCATGCGCGGATCGTCCCAGCCGCGGACGTGTCCTTCCGTCACGAGCTGATTGAGCTTGCGCTTCGAGAGTACCGTATACGTCATATTCAAACGGGCAAACTCGGTTTGCTGAGGCGCCGATGGCGTCGGCAGATTTGCAATCAGCCAGTCGTAAAGCGGGCGGTGGTCTGCAAATTCCAGGGTGCAGAACGAGTGGGTCACGCCTTCAATGGCATCGGACTGGCCGTGGGCGAAATCGTAGGTTGGATAAATACACCATTGGTTGCCGGTGCGGGGATGCGGTGCACGCAAAATTCGGTAAATTACCGGATCGCGCATGTTGATATTGCCAGAAGACATGTCGATTTTGGCGCGCAGAACCTTGGCGCCGTCGGCAAAGTCGCCCGCCCGCATGCGCCTGAAAAGATCCAGGTTTTCCTCTGGTATGCGCGTGCGGAACGGGCTGTTGCGGCCCGGTGACTTCAGCGTGCCGCGGTATGCGCGGATTTCATCGCCGCTCAGGTCATCGACATACGCCTTGTCTTCGCGAATCAAATGGACCGCCCAGTCATAGAGCTGTTCGAAATAATCTGAGGCATAAAGTGTTGTGCCGCCCCAGTCAAAGCCAAGCCAGCGTACATCTTCTTCGATAGCGTCGATATATTCTTCATCTTCCTTCAGCGGATTGGTGTCATCGAGACGAAGATTGCAACGTCCGCCAAATTCTTCCGCCATGCCGAAGTTCAAGCAAATCGACTTGGCGTGTCCAATGTGCAGATAACCGTTAGGTTCCGGTGGAAAACGTGTTATAATCTTATCGACACGTCCGGCGGCAAGATCGCTGCGTATTACGTCACGAATAAAGTGGCTGGGTGCCTCCCGGGCCACCTCACGGTCTGTGCCACCCTTTCCGGCATTGACTGCCGGTTTCTCATCTGCGTTTGCCATAGGATTAAGATCTGCCGTTCTTATTATCTGATCTTGCGGGTGGGTTTCCTGCTGCGCCGGCATAAGTTCGATGCCGGGGCCGGGGATATGGAGGCAACCGGCCATTGACCAAATCCCATTGTTCGCACACATAGCAATATTTGCAAGGAACGTATAGAGCGGACTATTGTCCGTAGCCGCTTTTCATGATGCGGCTGCAAATACAAGGATAGCGGTGGACAACCATCTTTTGTCCAAGGCTTGTTTGCACTATTATCGTCTCGTTGTGAACAAGAGAGGTTTAAGCATGAGCGTATCTCGTGCCTCGACTGCAGGAGCACCTGAAAGATTGATGGTGCAGGGGCTTGAAGAGCCAGTTCAGATCAGGCGTCATCCGAAGGCGCGCCGGATGACGTTGCGTGTCAGCCGAACACAGAGAGCCGTAATTGTAACACTGCCAATGCAATGCGATCTCAAGCAAGCCGGAACCTTTTTGTCCACACATCTTGACTGGGTTCGTGAACGTCTTACCAAAATGCCGGCCGCTGAGCCATTTGCCGATGGCGGCATTGTTAATTTGCGTGGCGTGCCGCACCGCATTGTTTTCGTCGCCCCCAAGCGTGGGGCGCCAACCGTATCCATTCGCGCATTAAAAGCCGGGCATCAACTCAACGTCAGCGCTGCAAGAGAACTTGCGCCGCAACGTTTAAGGCAATGGCTGATTGAGCAGGCACGTCAGGATCTTACCGAACGGGTCGCTTATCATGCAAAACGGCTTGGGCTTAGAGCCGGTAAAATTTCGGTGCGCGACCAAACCAGCCGTTGGGGCTCGTGCTCCAGCAGTGGGAATTTATCCTTCTCGTGGCGTCTTGTTATGGCACCGCCGCAAATTCTTGACTATGTGGCAGCACATGAGGTTGCTCACCTCGCTGAGATGAACCACGGCCCCAAATTCTGGGCTCTTGTACGTAAGACATGCCCGCAAACGGATGAGGCGAAGAATTGGCTGCAGGCTTATGGCATCGATCTGCATCGTTATGGAGCGCAGAATTAAGCGCTGTTGCGGGCCTTTCGTGCCAGGCCCTGTCGTCCTCCAGTTGGTATACGCTCCAAAATTCAACAGGTGCCCTTAACGCCGCTTGCCTGGCTTCGCATAAGGATTATCGCCTTTGCGCATGTTCAGCCGTACAGGAGTGCCGGGCAGATCGAACGTATTGCGCAGACTGTTCAGTAAATAGCGGATGTAAGACTGTGGCAGATCGTCCGGTTGCGAGCAGAAAGCAACGAATGTTGGAGGTCGTGTCGAAGGCTGGGTCATATAGCGGATGCGTATCCGCCGGCCTCGTGCTGCTGGTGGCATATGCCTTGCCACAGCCTCATTCAACCAGCGATTTAAATTGGCGGTGCCGATCCGCCGGTTCCACACTTCATGCGCGGCCAGCGCTGCATTCATGAGTTTATCAAGGCCGCGTTCGGCGAGCGCTGAAATTTGCACAACTGGAACGCCCGGCACCTGAGCCAGGCGATCATCGACAATGCGACGCACATCCTTTGAAACCTGCTGCTTATTTTCAACGGCATCCCATTTGTTAATGGCAACAACAAGTGCGCGGCCTTCCTTAATAACGTGATCGGCGATCGTTAAATCCTGATGCTCCAGTGGCATTGCTGCATCGACCACGAGGATGACGACTTCTGCAAACCTTATGGCCCGCATGCTGTCGGTGGCAGACAGCTTCTCCGCTTTTTCCTGAATGCGGGATTTTCGCCTCAGCCCGGCAGTATCGAACAGTCGGAGTTGGCGTCCATCCCAAGTGAAATCGGATGCGATTGAATCGCGTGTCAAGCCGGGCTCAGGTCCGGTTATCATGCGCTCTTCGCCAAGCAGCGCATTAACCAGCGTTGATTTGCCTGCATTGGGCCGTCCTACTATGGCGATCCGCATGGGCCGCAGTTGCAACTCAGCCTCAGTTTCGGCTTCTGTCTGTTGGTCTCTGTCTTTTTCCTGTCCGATTTCACTGGCCGTTCCATTTCGATCAACGGGTTTTGAGCCGCGCCGTTTAGCCGGTGTGTAGGCTGGTTTCAGGCCGAGCGCTGCGAGAATGTCACTGTGCAACTCGCCAATGCCCTCACCGTGCTCTGCTGAAATCGCAACCGGATCGCCAAGGCCAAGTTCGAAGGCTTCATAAAAACCGTCGACGCCCTGACGCCCTTCGCATTTGTTGGCAACCAGAACCGCAGGCCGCCCGGCACGGCGCACGATGCCTGCAAACTGTTTGTCGGCAGGCGTTACGCCATCACGCGCATCGATCACGAACAGCACCAGATCAGCTTCAAAAATAGCCTGCTCGCTTTGCTCGCGCATGCGGGCTGGAATTGAGCCGGCTCCAGCCTCTTCAAGTCCGGCTGTGTCGACCAGCATCACCTTGTGGCCGCCAACTTCTGCGCTGTTCTGTCGCCGGTCCCGTGTCAGTCCGGGCATGTCTGAAACGAGCGCCGAACGTCGCCCGGTGAGTCGATTGAACAGGGTGGATTTGCCAACGTTGGGACGCCCGACAATGGCGATAACGGATTCTTCGGTCGTGTTTGCTGTCATGGGAGCATTATAACGTAAACCGGTTTTCGCAAGGTGAACGTCCGGAAAGGCTGCCCGCGTATGGTGAGATATGCGGGGTAGTCCGTGCCGTCAATGAGCATACGTCCTAGCGAAACGCGTAAAGTCGTCCTTTATCATTCAATACGAACAGCTTACCGTTGGCAACAACCGGTGCAATGAATATAGCGCTGCCAACCGAAAGCTTGCTCGACACGCGGCCGGATGCGGCATCGATGCCGAGCAGTCCGCCTTTATCGGATGCCAGCCAGAGATTGCCACCAGCCAGGACGGGGCCGGCCCAGTTTTTGGCGTCCGGCAGTTGGATTGTCCAGACAGCTTTCCCGCCCTGCCGCGTCAGCGCACTCAGCTTCCCGGTGAGGTCAACAACGAATACGTTATTGCTGGTCACCCAGGGAGCCTGTCGGCCCGGAACATTCTGCGTCCAGAGGCGTTCTCCGGTGTCCTGCACAGTTGCGATAATACGTCCGCCGTGTCCAACGGCAAAAACTGTGCCACCAAGCATTGCCGGCCGTGCAGCATCACTCATGGAAGCAAAAGAACTTGCGCGTGTGCGGGCCAGAATTTCGCTCCAAAGTGGCGTACCTGTTGAGGCCTGTATGGCAACGACATCGCCGTTAGGGTAGGGGACGGTAACAATATCCCCGTCAAAGGCTGGGCTTGGATTTGAGCTGACCTGCGTTGTTTCTCCGAAACCGCGATAGTCCCAGAGGATCTCTCCATTCTCGCCGTTCAAGCAGTAAAATCGGCCGTTTGCTGTCGTAACGAACACTTTGTTTTGTGCCGCAGTCGGTGATGAGCGAATTGGAATGCCAAGGTTTTTTTCCCAAATATGTTTGCCAGTTGCAGGGTTCAGCGCAGTTACGCGGCCAAAGCCAGTGGCAACGTAAAGGCGGCCGGCATCTGCAGCCAGGCCGCCGCCAAACCCTTCCGTTGAGTTTTCATTATCTGGGGTAAGATTGACCCGCCACGTACGGGTGCCGCCGGAGGCGGAAAAAGCACTGACCTTGGCTCTGGAGTCTAAGGTATAGACGCGGCCATCGAACACAATCGGGCTTGCGGTAAGGCGGCCGTATGACGTTGAACCTGATCCGATGTCCGCTGACCACAGTTGGCGGAGATTTGTCGACAGCTGTAAATGCCCTGGCGCATTGTTGGCAGTGCCACCAGGCTGTGACCAGGCCGCATTCTGTATCATGGCCGGTAAGATAACCGGTGTAATGGCAAGCTCGCCATCATTGATGGATTTTTGCGGGGAGATCGAAACGCGCTCACCTTCAAGACGCGGTGGTGGGGCTTTGGCAAATGGATTTAATGAGCTGAGCTTCGGGACGCCACCGGAACATCCGGTTAGGCCTAAGCTGACAACCATAGCCATTGCTGCGACATGGATCAGTGTGATCGATACCTTGTTCCAGCAAATAACAAGATGATATTTATTGCGTTTTACCGTCACCGGTTTTCCTGGCCTCTTGGCTGTCGCCCTGCTGTTCACCGTCAGCGGGACGCTTGTTAGCATTTAAAGTGGGAATTTCCCGCGTTGCCAACGCCATCACAATTTGCGCACGCTGACGCATTGCCTGTGGTGTATCTCCAGAAGTGAGCAATTGTGTGAACGCCTCCTGGGCTTCCTGGAATTTTCCAGCTTTATAGGCTGCAAGGCCTAGAATTTCCCGTGCAGCGAATTTCCATGGGTTATCTTCCTGCAATAAATCATCAAGGCGATTCTTCATTGTTGTCCAGTCATCGCTATCCAGTTTTAAGGTTGCAATCTGCAGTCTGGCAAAGTCCTTGATAAGATCATGTGCTGATGCGTTTGCAGAAATTGCTTCATAGTGTTGGAGAGCTGCGCCGGTCCTGCCATTCTTTCGTGCATCGGCGGCGAGCCGCAATCGTGCAAGTTGTGCGTATCCATGCGGGCCTTCAGCGGAGATTTGCTCGAAACCGCGAATAGCGTCGCTCTTTTTGCCGTCGGCAAGCAGTTGTATAACTTCTGCGAATTGTGCACCGGCATTGGCTGCAGCGTCTCTTTGAGAACTTTGATACCACTTCCAGCCGGCATAAAGCAGAATTATAGCGGCAACGCCGCCGATGATGGCAACGCCATATTTGTCCCAAAGCTTTGCCAGTTTTTCTCGACGGACTTGTTCGTCAATTTCGCGCAAAAATGCGTCACGTTCATTTGCCATGTCTTCAGCCCTGCTGGGATATGCTTTTCATCGCTTTGAGTTGTAAGGTGAATTTGCCTGCATTATTAACCTGTGTCATTAACAGGCAGTCAAAGGCAGTGCGCTGTTGTGTCCAATGCCCCATTCCTGGTCACTGTAAAATTCTCATTTCAGTGTTGCTTATTGAGCATGCGTGCGTGCGTGGTTGCACGTTGCAGGCGCAAAGGCTGTCATGCGCCTCACGTTAGCAATAAACCCCAACGATGACCGAGGCAATAGAAGCATATCAATTGATGAGCGCAACGCCAATCAGCCATTGGTGACCAACGATCAGCATGAACGCGTAAGCTGCCAGACCGACCCCGATCACCGTAATGTCACCGACCAGTCCGCCAGTCCGCGCACCGAGTGGCCCGCGTGCCTCAATACCGGCAGCGGCGCGTCTTTTGACTGAAATTCTGTCAATAACCACATAGGCAAGGAAGCTGCCAAACAGAATAATCGATGTAAGATCGCCATTAACAAGAAGATGGGAAAAGGCCCAGATCTTGATTGCCGCCAGCATCGGATGGCGTACCGCGTCGCGGATGCGGCTTGGCACGTATGCAGCAACCAGAAGCACGAACGATGGAAGCATCAGCAGGAAGACAATATGTTTCATCCACACGGGTGCAATCCAGAAAATAGGATAGTCCCCGCGTTCGGCTTGCATCTCTGCGTATCCGTATACAATGAGTACGATGCCGATAAGCGAAAGCAAAGAGAAAAGGGCTGTGTATGCAAGGCGCCCAAAGGCGCCGACGAGCGCTTGCCGGGTATTTCCCATTACGGGCACAAAATGAGTGGTGAAGAAAATGACGAGGCCGGTCAATAGAAGGTTCATATCCCTCTCTCTCAGAGTAAGTTTGGCGAACCTTTTTTGATGCCGGTCTTTAGTCCCAGATATTTATGAACTTTAACTGGCCGTCAAAAAATCGCCTGGATTGCCACAACATTGACATAGATATTGATAAATCGGAATTAGAGCAACACTAAGTTTGCATAATGATGATGAGCGTTCGTATTTGCCGCCAGTCCGTAAAATATAAAGCAGCTATGGGCTTGCTTGTGTATAAATCCTGGGTAATACACAGTCTGTACTTTTGCTGATGGCTTGCAAGGGTGAAATGAGATAATTTGAAAAGAGTCGCAGGAAATTCTGACGCTTATTTCACGGAGCCGGTTGGTAAACTTTTCTCGGCTCCACAATAATGGCGGCGGATATTTCGGCCACTTTTAAGTTGTTGTAACGCACAATGTGGGAATATGACGATTTTTGGCCTAAGGCTTTCTGTCAAATGTCAACAGTCTTTGAAGTGATTTCTAAGGCTTTGTGATAAATGAGATGTTTTGACAAGAATACTAAACCAAGAAAACAGTGGCGTTGCAGGTGGCTTTGTCTTACGGTTTGGAATGTTAAGTTTGGGGGCAGGTGTTCATGAGTGGGAGTGGAAACGGTAAGTGTATGGCGCATGCGTCTGCTGCAGCTTCGTCGGCAGCGGTTGCGATGTCATCGCGCGAAATGAATGACTCTTCTCCAGTCAAGCTCTTTTTTTCCGATGATCCATCCGTTAATCACTGTGCAGGCAGCCTCGTAAGGCAGGATAAGCCTGATAAATCCAATGAGCGTCGCTCTAGCCACGATGCGTACGCCAATAATACGAATTTCGCTGGTCAGGATCGTGTCTACAGCATCGATGACGAGGAAATTGACGAACCCCCGGTACCTATTCCCTCAACCTGGCGTCAAAAAGAGCAGCCTCCCCAGAAAAGTTGGATTGCCGCTCAGGTCAAGTCTTCAGCTTATGGGTTCATTATCGGTTTATTCGTCGTGGTGCCAGTAATAATGTTGCTAACCATGGCGAAAGGTAATAATTGGCCATCATGGGGAGCGATGACGGAGTATGCGCGCAAGACATCCGAGGACTTAGGTCTTGGTCCTATGCTGTCAGCGGCTGGTATAAGCAGAACGCAGGATGGAGCGCAGGAGCCGCAAAATAATTTTCCTGACGATGTCTCTGTAGCTGCGCGGCAAAGCCCCGAAGGCACACAAAATTCGGCTGTAAATTCACAAAGCTACCAATATACTTACGAATATCCGGAGACAGATACTGCCGGACAACAGGCAGCAGCCAATGATACGACAGCTGCGATAGTGGAGCCTAGTCTTAAGCTGGCGCAAAAAGCAATTGACGATGGAAAAATGTCAGAGGCTCGCGTGATTTTGGCCAAACTGGCAAGTCTCGGCAATAATAATGCTATCTTTGCATTGGCAGAAACTTTTGATCCTAATGTTCTGGCAGCCCGGGGGGCTTCCGGGCAGGAAGCGAATGCCGAACAAGCCAGAGTATTCTATTCTATGGCTCTTTCACAAGGTGTTGGCAAGGCTCGTGCGCGGCTTGATGCTTTGCAGTAGTATTTGAGATCGGATACGCCTGCCCTGTGTATACTCTGACACTCTGACAGGTGGTTATAAAATTCAGATAAAGCGCAAAGTATAAGTATTTGCGCAGCTATGCATAATGCGCGCGTTCATGCTATGTGGCGCAAATAGACACCTGATCGCTGCGATGCCTCCGCCGCGAGCTCTTTAAAAGTTTGATCTTGAATTAAAAAATCGAACTGGAGCTTGCAAGCTGCTGCCCAGATAAACAATCATAACACTTCCGGCCATTGGATGAGGTGGTTCCATCGTGAAGCCCGGGAAATCGATACGTCTCGATGTAGCGCTGGTTGAACGCAGACTGGTGTCAACGCGTTCACGCGCGCGGGATTTGATCGGCCGTGGTTTTATCGAAGTCGATGGTATGCTGGCCTCGAAGGCGGCTGCGCCTGTAACGAGCAAAACGATTATTCGTCTCAGTGAAAATACACCGTGTTACGTCTCACGTGGCGGTGAAAAGCTGGTGGCGGCACTGGACCACTTTAAGTTCGTCGTTGAAGCGCGCAGATGCCTGGATATCGGGGCTTCAACCGGTGGTTTCACAGATGCGCTGTTGCAGCGCGGTGCGCTGCGGATTACGGCAGTCGATGTCGGTCATGGGCAACTCGATGCTGCACTGCTCGGGCGACCCGAAGTCACCAATCTTGAAGGGACAGATGCGCGACAGCTCACTACAGCGAAAATCGGTGGGCAGGTTGATGCCGTTGTTATCGATGTCAGTTTTATCTCAATGCTTAAGGTGCTGCCATTTATTCTGCCATTGTGCGCGCCGGGGTGCTGGCTTGTTGGCCTTGTCAAGCCGCAGTTCGAAGTCGGGCCAGCCCATATTGGCAAAGGCGGCATCGTGACGAGCGAGGCTGCACGGCAGATGGCTTTGCGCAGCATCCTGGAGTGGTTTGCAGCCAATCCAGCATGGATGGTGCACGGAACATTGCTTTCACCGCTGCTCGGCGGCTCCGGTAATCGGGAATATCTTGTTGGAGCTGAACGGCGTGACTGAGGAAGTGATTGAAATTCAATATCTTGGCGCACAAGGTGATGGTGTCGGCCAGAGTGCGGACCAACGAGTATTTGTGCCCTTCGCGTTGCCGGGTGAACGCTGGCAAAGCAATAAAAACGGTAATTTCACCTGCGTGTCGCCCCTTGTGGAGCGCGCTGCTCCACTGTGTCGGCATTTTTCGGTTTGTGGTGGCTGTCTTGCGCAGCATATGCCGGATGCGATTTACAGAGCCTGGAAAATCAGTCTGGTGCGGCAGGCTCTCCATCAACATGGGATTATGTTTGAGCCGGATGACCTTATCGTGACCGGTCAAAGTGGAACTGGCCAGAGTGGGCGCCGGAGATGCACATTCTCGGCAACTAAGGATCGCGATGGAAACGTTTTGCTGGGGTATCATCGCTCCCGTAGTCACGATCTGGTTGCGATCGAGGAATGCCCTGTACTCATACCGGAAATCGTTTGCGCTCTCCCCGGGTTGCATAATTTGCTCGATCTTGTCCTTACGCCAGGGCAGGCGGCACGCTTAACAGTGCTTCAGTGTGAGCAAGGGCTCGACGTTGATCTTAGCGGGCTGCAAGTGGAGAGTGATCCGGCAAAACGTGCAGCTATTGCAGATTTAGCCAGGGATCTTGGCCTTGTTCGTCTCAGTAATCAGGGCGATACAATTGTCATGCAGGCAATGCCGCGTATACGTCTTGGGGAAGTCAGCGTTCCATTTCCCAATGCAACTCTGTTTCTGCAGGCCGTTGTTGAAAGCGAACGTGAATTATGTGCACGTGTTGTTGCTGCAGTTCGCGGAGCCAGGCGGATTGCAGATCTCTTTTGCGGGGCAGGAACTTTTACGTTTGCGCTGGCGCGTCGCGCAAAAGTGCGCGCCGTCGATGGCGAGAGCAGTGCGATTGCCGCGCTTAAAGCCGGCCGTGACAGTACGCAAGGTCTGAAACCAATCGATACCCTGGTGCGCGATTTATTTCGTGAACCATTATCGCGCAAGGAACTGGAGCCGTTCGATGCCGTAATCTTTGATCCGCCGCGTGCCGGAGCTCAAGCGCAGGCCAGGATGCTTGCCAAGTCGCACGTACCAGTTATTGTCGCGGTCTCCTGCAATCCGGGGACTTTGGCACGCGATCTCGCGATTCTGATTGAAGGTGGCTATAGGCTCGAGGTTCTGCAGCCGGTCGATCAGTTCCTGTATTCCGCGCACGTGGAATGCGTGGCTGTGCTAAGGCGAGAGGTTAAAAAGCGCGGTGGAGGTAATGGAGGCAGGCAGTCTTAGACGCGAGTGCATACGGGGGCTGTAACGTTTGCGGTGTGCCAATCTGTCTTGCGTTATTGCGGACGTGAATCCATGTCACACTTCTTTTTAAATGTGCCCCGGCGGCAAGGGACTATTGCGGATGCGGTGCTGCTGGTTCATAATAACATCAAAGGTAATACAAACCTTGTAATCCTTCAGGAGCCCATACGATGAAAAAAGTACTTCTTTGCGCTGCAATTCTGGGTGTTGCTGCAACTTACGTTCAGCCGGCTTTCGCCGATGCCGAAGCTGCAATCACCGCGCGGCGCGCCTATTACCAGGTTGTGAAGTTCAATTCAGGCCCGCTGTTTGGCATGGCCAAGGGCGATGTGGATTACGATGCTGCAAAGGCGCAAATGTATGCCGATAACCTCAAGGCACTGTCGTCGCTGAACAGTGGCCCCATGTGGATTGCTGGTTCAGATAACGAAGCCATGAAGGGCAAGACACGCGCGCTCAAGGCGATCTGGGCTGAAGGTTCGAAGATCGGTGATGCCGCTAAAGCTTTTAATGTTGCAGTCGATAAGTTAGCCGCAGATGCAGGTAAGGGTGTTGGCGCTCTGAGACCTGCGGTTGCAGCACTCGGTGCATCCTGCAGTGGCTGCCACAAAGCGTACCGTGCATCTGATTTTTAAGTCCATACGGAGCCTGCGATCCAATGAGCAGTGAGGCTCAAAATAAATTCACGCAAGGCAGGCACCGCTATAAGTGGGCGCATGTCTGGGATGTGCCGACCCGACTTTTCCACTGGCTGCTTGTGATTTGCGTGGGTGCAGCCTGGTACATAGGCGAGAATCGCGATTTCACGAACATCGACTGGCATTTCTATCTTGGTTACACGGTCGGCGGTCTGGTCGTCTTTCGCCTGCTGTGGGGTATCGTCGGGCCGTCTCCAGTGCGGATCAGCAGCCTGTTTCATGGCCCGATGAGCATTGTCAGATATGCGGCAACCGTGTTCCAGCGCTCTCCGAGTGGCACACCAGGACATAACCCGCTGGGCAGTTTGTCCGTAATAGCGCTGCTTGTGTCTTTGATTGTACAGGTCGTGACAGGATTATTTGCCTATGATGACGGCTTGTTCAGCGGCGGACCACTACACGATATGGTATCTGAAGCCGTTGTCCTGCAGATGACTTCTATTCACGGGATTAACGCTAAAATTCTATTGGCGCTTGTTTCATTACATATCTTCGCAGCATTGTTTTATCTGTTTTGGAAACGCGAAAACATCATTATCGCAATGATCACTGGACGTAAGTTGATCAGAACCGATGGTGACGATGTTTAATACGGCTGCGCGTATGTTCACTGTGCGTAGCGCCCATCAGGATCGTGCGTATATTTAGTTTAAACGATTTAATTGCACGTATCGATTAAAATATCGGGTTAAGATTATGCGCTCTGGTCCGTAAGGGCGCGCTGGCCGGGTTTAATGATACATCAGCGCATAGCCTACATCATCCAGCCTCCTGCTCACGCGCCAGAGCGCCTGATCCTAATCTGACATTTTAAGCAATATACATCATTATTGGGCAGTGTCTTTCTCAAAAAACAAAGAGAGTTCTCCAAGTTTAATCCCCCATTTTGACATGATCGCCCGATTGACGGCACGCTGTTCATCGATTTTTATAAGCCGGTCAAAGAAATTGACGTGCACGACTCGGCCTTTGAGCTTGAGGCGGAATCGGTAACGCATGGCGATGATGCCGCCTTCAGCATTGCCGGTTGCGTGGCCGATACAGTCGGCACAGGTTGCAGTGAATTGGCCTTCTGCACCTTGCTTGACATGCCATTCGCGGTGTTCCTGCCGGCCATCTTCATAATTGAACTCTTCCGACAGAATGAATGTGTCACCAGACCAACTGCCATACATTTCTACAGCAAGGTGTAGTTTAACATTCCCGAAGCGATCCTCGAATATACCCCAGGCCCGGGTTTTTCCCTCTAGAAATTTTGTGATCGTAAACGCCCGTTCGTGCTGGACTGGGCTCATATCATTTGGCATAGCGTACCCGCTTAATTGTTAGTCTCACCAGGAATACGCGCAACCGGCTTAATTGGATGATGCGAGATTTCTCAACGGCTTTTGGAAAACGTAAATCCCGACCGTGGTTGTTTCCTGTTCGAAACCAATCTCGCAATATGTCAGATAATAAAGCCACATTCTGTAAAAGCGCTGATCAAACCCCATTCCTTCAAGACGCGGCCAGGCATCCAGAAAACGTGAGCGCCATTCCTTCAGCGTACGCGCATAGCACTGTCCGAAGCGCTCTCGATGCACAAGTTCCAGGCCGGCGGCCTTGGCATAATCATCCATTGCCTGTTCCGTCGGCAGCATGCCTCCGGGAAAAATGTAACGCTGTATAAAATCTGGCTTGCGGCGATAGCTGGAAAATATTTCCGGATGGATTGTGATGGCCTGAACCGCAGCCCGCCCTCCTGTTTTGAGGCGTGCTGCCAAGGTATTGAAATAGGCAGGCCAGTTTTCCTCGCCGACAGCCTCGATCATTTCGATTGATGCGATGGCGTCAAAAGTGCCCTGGCTGTCGCGGTAATCCTCAAAGCGCACATCCACTTGGGCGGCCAGACCGGCTTTGTGCATGCGTTCATTAACATAGCGTAATTGTTCACGCGATACGGTCAACGCCGTTACGTTGGCGCCGAGCCGGGCCGCCAGCTCGGACATGCCCCCCCATCCGCAGCCGATTTCAAGGATTGATCTGCCAGGAGCGATGCCGATCAGCTCTGCAATACGCTGATATTTTCTTTCCTGTGCCTGTTCCAGAGGTTTGTCACCGTCGAACAAAGCACTTGAATAGGTCATGCTCTTGTCGAGCCACTCAGCATAAAATGCGTTGCCAAGATCGTAATGGGCGGCAATGTTGCGTTGGCTCCCCTGCTTTGTATTTGCGCGGGAGCGGTGAAACAGCTTGTCAGGAAGGCGCGTTTTGAACAGGCCGCGGCCAGCGTTACTGAGCTGCTCTTTATTTTTGAGAAAAAAACGAAAGATATTTCTGAGGTCGTTGACTTCGAAGTCGCCGTCAAGATAGCTTGCTGCAAAACCAACGGTTCCACGCCGCATGGCCTTCCAGAAAATCCCGAAATTTCTCATATGCAGGACAACGTCACAACCTGGCGTATTTTCGCCCTCGAAAATCGTCGCCCTGTGGCCGGAGGGCAGGACCATCTGCAGTTTCCCATATTTGAGATTGCGCAGGGCAGAGACACAAGCACGTACAATAAGGCGATCAAAAAAGCGGTTTGTTTTATCTTCGCCGGATTGACGCTGAGTTGCGAAAGATTTGTCGATCATATCACTATCCTTTACTGCCAGTCCGCACGGACGCAGATGAAGATACGGCAAATCGAGCAGTTGCGTGGTGCTTTGCAACGTTAATGCGCTTCAACCAAAGCCTGAGTGCTTCATAATGGATGCCGACGATCACTTTAAGCGTCATAAGCGGATATCCAAAGCTGAGGCGTACTAGGACACGATCCTGAAAAGGCTGAGCATTTGCCCGGAAGAATGTCTTGATCAGCGGCCCTTTTGAATCGCGGTAATTGACGCCAACCAGCAAGTTTTGCGATGGACGTGTTATCCGAAAGCTATAGTGTCCCTCCAGCGGAGCAAATGGCGAGACATACATTTCTTTCGCACAGCTATGGGCGTAAACG
>CAWUIN010000060.1:0-17319 GCA_963922535.1 uncultured Hyphomicrobiaceae bacterium
TGACTGGATATCCCTGGATTATGGAGTGTGTCAGTTAATATATGGATTGGTATAACGTCTTGCTTTACTTGACAGCACGGCACCATAAGGCTCCAATACGAGTGAATAAAATGTATCGAATGTACCAGATTCATCGTCGCGCGCATGAACGGTGATGGGAGCATTACCAAGACCGAGTGTGCTCCAGTTGACTAAGGAACCAGAAAATATCCGCCGCAACTGGTCAAGCGTAATCGCTTCCAGTTTACTGCTTGCAGCAACGATCGGGACGACAGCGTCTAAAGCTAAAACGATTTCCCGGCCTGGGTCTTGCATACCGCGTTTGCGTACTTTTGCAATCGCTGCAACCTCTGTATCATCAATCGGGCGGGATGACATCGCAATTTCAGCCCCGCCGGTTTTCAGTGCTTGAAATCCGGTCGATGAACCTTTGGCCTCAATGCGCAGTGTGCGTCTTTCATCTTTGACAATAATTGTATAAGCATCCGAAGTACGATCGACTATCGGGTTACTGCCATCTCTCTTTAAAAGCTGTACCGCTAAAGACGGAACAAGCGCTGCACCGACTGTGTTGGAGCCTGCAAGACGCAGCTCATCACCTTGACTAACGGTACCTGGCGGTTCAGGTATTGGACCTTCGCAAGGGAAGGCATCCTCAGTGGTCAGTTTCATACGCCCGAAATCTGTGGCTATTTCCCATTGCCGTCCTGTAAACGATAATAATTCGCCGTAAATCTTTTTGTTGCTAATTTTGCTTTGCAGGCAGATTTTTGTTGCAGTAGCCGATACAGACGAGGCACACAGTATAATAACAACGAGAGTCCATGTGTAAGCTCCTGTCTTCATAACAAAAATCCTCGTGTTGATGATAAGCTTCAGGAATTATCCCAGTCTAGAGGTGCCATGCGTATCAGCCGGCCGTTCTCAAGATCGGGCCTGCTGAACTGTTTAAGGCGCAAAGTGAAAGTTTCGCGACTGTATGATACGGTAGCTTTGGGGTTAGGCCCGGCTGTCTCAGAGGGCTGTACGGGGTCAATAATATTCTTGATTTCCTGAATATAATCAGAGCTAATTTCAACGAGTTCAGAGCCAATATCAAACAAACTTGGCCCTGCCTCAATGATGTAAGTCAGTTCAATTGTATAATCGCCCGACGCAGAGATAAGAGGTTGTTGTGGCCGCAAAGGGTAGAATAACACCGCACTTGTCGTAGAAGATTTACCCTCAACGGCGATTGGCGCAAATGGGATGTTGTCCAGTGCCGGACGCGGCCCGATCCACGCTGCATAAAACCGTCGCTCACGTCCCGCTCTATCGGTGATGCGCAAGCGCAAATCCCTGACTGCTCCAGTGCGCGTTCCATGATTACTGACGGTAAACGGGAGACTTATAACCTCCCGCGAGCCGTGGCGATCCATCGCAAGCCAAGCAACTTGAGACGGCAATAACTGTAGGTCTGCATTGCGCAATTCGCTTAGGTAAAGCGTAGATAAAGAAATAAGCGTTGCAACGGCCGATAGGAGAAATATCCTTGGGTTTCTATCGTATATATGCTCCATAAATATTTTCTTCTGTGATGAGCCAGCTTCAACCTTTCGCGAATTATTATTTAAAGTTAATTTTCTGACATGACAACGTCATGACAACCTTTTCAATCGGAGGGCACGGATATATTGCCCACGCAAATTGGGGAGAGCACAGATATGCCTCCTGGCTGTTTGAAACCTTTAGCGTATTCGCTTAGAGCCACCGCATGCACGGCTTCAACAACAGCTCTGCCGGAAGCCCCGACGAGCTCTTCCAGGCGTCACACGTTATAACTTGATAATTTGCATAACCTGATAGCCTGTATAACCTGCTCAGGGCGCCCTCAAACGATTACACGGCGCCGACAGATAATTTCGGAGTTCTAATCTTAATCGCCAAAGCCCAGAACCCGATTGCGCTGCGTTACGTAAGCAACTTCAGAAATGCCCTGCCAGTAGCCGATCTCCTGAAGCGTAGCTGTAAAATGATCGTGTACTTTTGCCGTCAGCGCATCGTAATCACGCGTCTGTTGCATGACTTCCTTGGCGGCTTCTCCGAACGCATCAAAAATTTCCTCGTCAAAACGACGTAGAGTGATACCGTTTTCCTCGATCATTTTCTTGAGGTAATAGCCGTTTTTCGACTGTATTTCGAAGTATTGCCCACTGCTTTGTTCTAGTGCGGCAGTTGTAATCACCGTCTGCTCCCAAGGCGTCAGGCCGGACCACCAGGCTTTATTCATACCGAGCGCCTGCTGCGCATCGGGTTCGTGCATGCCAGGGTAATAGTAATATTTGGCGGCTTCGTAGAGCTTCATGTAATAGTCAGCATATGGCCCCATCCATTCGATAGCGTCGATGGTGCCGTTGACAATGCTTTCATAAACTTGCGTGCCCGGCAGAGAAATTGGAGAAACGCCAAGCTTGGCCATCACGTCGCCGCCAAGTCCTGGAATGCGCATTTTCAGGCCATTGAAGTCTTCAATAGAATTGATTTCTTTGTTGAACCAGCCAGCCATTTGCGTGCCGGTTGCGCCACACGGCAAGGCTTTGAGGCCAAATTTGCCGGATACTTCATCCCACAAATCCTGGCCGCCGGCATATTGGATCCAACAGCTTCGCTCGGCAAACGTCATCCCGAACGGGACGGTCGTGAAGTATGCAAAGGCCGGATGCTTGCCTTTCCAGTAATATTCGCCGCTGACGTAAGCGTCTGCATTGCCTGAGACAACCTCGTCAAATACGTCGAACGGACCAACCTTCTCGCCCGCCGCATAGAAAATTGTTTTGATGGCTCCCTCTGACAACGCTTCGATGCGCTTAGCAAGGCGCTGCGATCCGGTGCCGATACCAGGCGCATCGCGGGCAAAACTGGAAAGGATCACCATTTCCTTGCGGCGACGCGCAATAGCTGGTGCAGGCAGAGCGATAACAGATGCACCAGCAGCTGACACACCACCAGCCTTTTGCAGGAATTCTCTACGCTTCATTGGACGCCTCTTGAATAATTCTGAGTGTCAGCACGCCTTCTTCTAGCTGCTACAGCGGGAAGAGCAGGCACGGTTGTATATCACGCATCAGCGTCGCGTAACATGGCTGATTGGAGTTATTTCATCGCCAGTACAATAAATTCAAGCCCTGAAAGTCGTCGTAGTTCGCAATTGATTTTTACACTACGACCGGCACGTTCGGAATTGGCAAAATCCCCCAAGCCACAATCAGTTAAACGCCGCACTGCCCTGCCCGGCAGGACGGCCAACCGGGCACTGCCGCTCACTTGGACATTCGTGGTCTGTATCGCCAGTTCAATCCACAGCGATCAAGTTTACACTTTCCACAGAAGTCTCTGCCATAAATTGCATGTTCGCCACATTGTCAAGTTCAACCCTCTGAAAGGAGGGCAGAAAATGTAATCGGTGCAATTTACCGATGTGCACATGTGCTGCGCTGGGCCATGCGGATATACCGAATCAGAGCTAACATGACAATCGGCCAGAGCAAGTATAAGGAGGTGCTAAAGTGTTTCGGTTCGTGCATACCGCTGATATCCATCTTGATTCACCTCTGAGAAGCCTACTGGTGCGTGACCCTGAGCTTTCCGCACTGATCCGTGTTGCAACGCGCTCGGCTTTTGAGGGAATTATCGATCTCTGCCTCAATGAACAGGTAAACGCGCTTATTATTGCAGGCGATCTTTACGACGGTGATCAGCGCAGCATGAAGACGGCAGCCTTTCTGAGCCATCAGATGCGCCGTCTTGAAGAAGCCGGCATCCGAGTTTTCATGATCCGCGGCAATCACGACGCTGAATCAAAGATTACCCGCCATCTGGATCTGCCCGCCAACGTTCATGTGTACACGGGCCACGGCGGCGTCGAGGAATTGCCTGAGCTTGGCGTTGCCATCCACGGCGTCAGTTTCTCAGGCCGCCACGCGCCGCAAAGCCTGCTGCCGAAGTATCGGCCACCGTTACCTGGACTCGTTAACATCGGGATCATGCACACGAGCCTTGCCGGCGATGATCGCCACGATGATTATGCGCCGTGTTCTCTCAACGATCTCACCGGTCACGGCTACGACTACTGGGCGCTCGGGCATATCCATAAGCGTAAGGTGCATGCGCAAAACCCGTTCGTCGTGATGCCCGGCATTCCCCAGGGCCGGGATATCGGTGAAGCCGGCCAAAAATCGGTGACGCTGGTTGAGATTTCGGACGCAGGCATCGCCTTGCATGAACGTCCCGTCGCGATTGCAGAGTTTCATCGCATAGACGTCTGTCTTGATGCCGCAGACGACTGGCAGAATGCGCTGGGCGCGCTCAGAGGCGCACTCGAACGCGCTCGCAATGACGTTTCCGCAGAGCACACGATTTGCCGTGTTGCATTGCGCGGGCGCACGTCTCTCGGCTGGCGTCTGAGGCGGGATGGCGATCTTTTACTGGCGAAGGCCAGGGAGGCTGCGAATGAAATCGGCGGTGTCTGGATCGAACAGATCGAAAATAATGTGGTGCCGCCGGCCCCCGCCGCCGCTAGCATCGGAGCCGATCCTCTCGAAGAACTCGCAGTTCTCATGCAGGAAGTGTCGAAGGATCGCGCCTTTCTTAATGATGCTGTCTCATACCTGGATGAAATGGTGCGTGCCCTGCCATCCGAACTTCGCGATCGTTTCGGCAGCGGTCAAAGCGGTTCCGAAGCCATCCTCACTCATCTTCTCGCCGATGGTATAGCCGATGTCATTGCAGCATTGAAGCGCGGCCATTCAGGCAGCCTGCCCAATTGAAAGGATACCCGATGCGGCTGCGGCAATTCCATCTGGTGCGCTACGGACGGTTTACTGACTTTTCAATTGATTTCGGTGAACCACGACAGGACAGCCCCGATTTGCATATTATTTTTGGAGAAAACGAAGCCGGCAAATCGACGACATTCAACGCTTATCTCGATTTTCTTTTCGGCATCGAAGAACGCAGCAAATTTAATTTCCTGCATGGCTACGGCGAGCTTCGCGTCGGCGCCGTCCTTGAGATCGATGGCCAGGAAGTTCAGCTCGCACGCATCAAGCGCCGCGACGCCAGCCTGCTTGGCGCGGCAGACCAGCCTGTTGATCCTGCAGCATTGACCCTTGCCTTGCATGGTCTGTCGCGCGATGCCTATCAGACGATGTTTTCGTTAAATGACGAAACCCTGGTACAGGGCGGGGAGGAAATTCTTGCCAGCAAAGGCGATCTTGGCCGGCTTCTGTTTTCAGCGACTGCCGGTTTGAGCGAATTAAGCGATGAACTCTATGCGCTGCGGGAGCGGACTGCCAAATTCCACGAGCCGCGTTCGCGGTCAAGTGAATTGAAAACACTCAAGGATGAACTGGGACAGCTCGAAGAGCAGCGCCGCGCCCTCGACACACAAGCCAGCGCCTTCGAGACATTGACCGGCCAACGCAGGCAGGCAGAAGAAGCTTATCAGCAGGCGCGCAGGCGCTCTGACGAGATACGCAAGGAACAGCTTCGGCTGACGGCGCTGGAAGACGCCTTTGCGATCCGCGCAGACATGACCGCGCTAGAGGATGAACTGAAGCCATTAGCGCATCTTCCAGCGCCACCGGAAGGCTGGAGCGTGGATGTGATCGCACTTAAGCAGGCTTCAGCTGGCGCGCTTGCCAGTCAGGAAAATGCCAGAGCTGACATTGAAGCGGAAGATCAAAAACTTGCAACTCTGGAGACCGATCCTGAAATCATTGCAGCCTGCGATACCATCCTGGCGCTTGAACGCGCTGCCGCCAGGCACCAGGCGGCGTGTGAGGACCTGCCGCAGAGGCAGGATGAGCTTGGAAAGATCGATGCCCATATCGAAGAAATTCGCGCCCGGCTGGGCGCTCAAGACATTGCTGATCTCACCGGTATTATCGTTGCCGATGACAAGCTCATGCTCTTTGACGATCTGCTGGCGCAGGAACCAGAGTTAACCCAGAAGCTGGCTGGCGCACGCGAGGAAGCCTTCAATGCTGAAGAAGCTGTTGCAACGGCTGAAGAACATCTGTCAACCGTAACTGCACCAGACGAGACAACCATTGCCCTTAGTTCTTTGCTCGACACGGTGCAGAAGGACGATACACAATCCCGCCTCCAACAGCTGGAGGACGAGCTTTGCGAACTGCAGAATTCAACGGCGCAGACCCTCAGAACATTACGCCCCTGGAGCGGGACCGCAGAAGATCTCATGTCCTGCGCCTTGCCTTCATCGCAGCAGGCTGGCCGCTGGCGTGAGGCCGCACAACGCCTGACACGGGATCTGGATCATCTCAGAAAACGGCATGCGGAGCACACAGAGACGCGTGCGCGGCACACCAGCATATTAACGGGACTTTCCCGGCAAAGCGGACTTATCTCCGACGCCGATGCGTTGGATGCCCGGCAAAGGCGCGATAAGGCGTGGGCCGTGCATCGCGCGCAGCTTGACCATCAAACGGCTGACGCCTTTGCAAGCGCACTCTTTGATGATGACCGTATCCAGGACCAGCGTCTTGCTGCTGCAGACAAGCTTGCCCAGATGCGCGCCAGAAAAACCGAGATTGCGGCAGAAGACACAACGCTTGCAGAACTCGCGGATCAGATCGCGGCAGCCCACGAGGCATTCAACTCTTTGCACCAGGAAATAGCCCCGCTTCTTGAGGCTGCCGGGCTGCCGGCAGACTTTCCCGCCGAGGAGCTACCGGATTGGCTTGAACGTGCACAGAGTGTGCACGCCGAGATCCTCAAAGCGAAAAATCTGCGCGCCAAACGCGATCGCGCCATCGCAGAGCACACCCGGCAACGATCGTCGCTGGCAACGGCACTTGTCGCTCTTGACGAACAGCCGGTGCAAGATCTTACCTTCGACCAGCTACGCCTCAAAGTGCAGATCCTGCGTGACCGCGCGATTGAGAACCGGGTAAAATTTGAGGCGGCACAAAAAGCATTGTTCTTAGCAAAGGAGCAAAGACGCACCCGCAGCAGAGTCCTTTCACAGGCTAAGCAAGCGTATGCTGACTGGCAGCTGAGATGGGTGAAAGCATTTGAAGGCCTATGGCTCGCAGAGCGCGATCCCAGGCAGATGCGAGCCCTGCTTAAACCGCTTCGCGATCTGGCGGCACAGGCTGGCCGGCGCAGGGAACTGATCTGTAAAATCGAAACGATGGAGACAGAGTGCAGCACCTTCAAAAATTCCATCGCTCAACTTGCCACTCAATTAGAGCTGGCAGACAACCATGACGCGGCGGTAACATTTGAGCGTTTGCGCGCGCGGTTGAAGCACGCGGAGCAGGCAGCCACCGAATATCGCACAGCCATACAGACCCGTGCCAAAGCTGAGAAGCGGCTCGGCAAAGCCAGCTCTGAACTAAGCCGCATCGCACAGCGTATGCAGGAGATGGCCGCGCATTTCCCGGCAAGTGAGATAATTACAAATCTCGATGATCTTGCCGACTCCCTGACCCGGTCAGAAGATAAAGTAAAAATCGTGGATAAACTCAAACAAAAAGAACGCGCTTTCATGCAGCGCCTGGGAGCGGAAAATTGCCAGGCCGCAGAGGCTCAGCTTGAGGCGGCAGAAACACCTTTCGAAGTTACAAAACGCCTGGCTCAGATCGAGAACGATCTCGATGAGGCAAACAGCGATCGCGAACAACGTTTCAGTGCACGTCAAGATGCCTTAAAGGCAATCGAGGCAATCGGTGGCGACTCGGCGGCAGCGCTTCTGGACGAACAACGCCGTGGCGTGTTGCTGGAGATTTCTGAGAAAGCTCAGCGTGCCATCGCGCTGCAACTGGGCGTCATGGCGGCAGACCGCGCACTTGCGGTTTATCGCGACCGGCATCGGTCAAACTTGATGGCACGTACCGCTGAAGCTTTCAGAACGATCACGAACGGTGATTTTGCCGATGTGAAGACCCAGCCGGACAAGGCAGGTGACAGATTGATTGCGCTACGCTCCCAGGCTCAGGGCGCCGGCTCGATCGGGGCCGAGGAAATGTCCAAGGGATCGCGTTTCCAGCTTTATCTGGCCTTGCGCCTTGCCGGCTATCGCCAATTTTGTGAAGAGAAAGGCCCTCTCCCTTTCATTGGCGATGATATTATGGAAACTTTCGATGATCGCCGTGCTGCAGCTGCGATCCGCCTTCTTGGTGAAATTTCACAGCACGGACAGGCATTATATTTCACGCATCACAACCATCTTTGCGAACTTGCAAAACGTGAGCTTGGCGAACGCGTCGTCATTCACGAAATCCCTAAGCAATTACATTGAATTGAATAGAGACGAAAGAAGAGATCTGTCTTATTGTCCGGTGCTGCCAGCTGGATGGGCAGGTCAATCTCACCGGTAGGGACAGGAGCATTACCTCAATTCCTGAGAAAGTTGGCAGGCCTCCGGTGCACATACGATTTTCTCCCAGAAAAACTTGATGAAGAGACTAATACATACCGTGCATGAGGTTGCTGCTCCCCGGCGAAGGATGAGATCTTTCGTGAGTGATTCCCTGGAGACGAATGGAGAGCAGCAACCTCATGTACGGTATGTATAAGGTTTAGTGCGTAATCTGGTGGTGCCAGGGCTTGGCTTACCATCAGTGAAAGCTATGTGGCCTTAAAGAATACGCAGGGGCTTCAAGAGGTAGGGGCAAGTCATTTGACCTTGTGATTCAGACGTAACCAGCCGCTCTTTGCAAAAGACAGAGAGAGTGTTGACAACCAAAAGCCAAACACTGGAACCATTGCACCCAAATACCAATCTGGCACCCCTATGATATAAAGTACGGTGCATGCTGTGACATAGGTAATTAGTAAAATTAAAAACCGCCGCGTAAACGAAACCTCCCAAGCCTTGTCGTCGTCGACGCGTTGATTACGCGCCTCAAGCTGTATAATGCGCTTCTCAAGGACATCTATTTTATCAATCATACCTATATTCCCATATGAAGAAACAAAAACACTGGGCGTGGAGGCTTAGGATCTGTAGACAAGCTTGGGTAAAGGGGAAAACCTATTCGTTATTCTTGCGGTCTGAGAATTATTCGGTTTCAAATGCACCGCTTTGTGATTATATCTAGCTGAAAACTCTTAATACCATCAAAGCCTGGATAGTATCCATTTTGATGCATGCATTGTATATCATTCGCGCCACATTTTGTAAACCATAAGGCGCAATGGGCCTTCATCATTTTCGCGATCCGGATTGCTTGCAGGCGAACTCATTTGTAACAACATGGGGCCGCACCTGCTAGTCAGAGACAATCTGAGCCACGGCGATGCAAGATCACAAGATCATATGAGTCAATGATTTTGCGGACTACAAGCTCCCATATACGCCACACTGGCGAAACAGGTTCCATTATGTCCGGACCGGCAGAAAATTGCCGCTAACCCGCATTTCTCACCAGAGTCCTTGGCGTCGGCCGGGCGAACAAGCGAAAGTGTTTGTGCAATCGCAGAAAGGGGCACGCAACGTTGTCGGGAGAAAGCCCCGAAAACGGGGCGGAAAGGCAGCCAGGCCCGGCATTTCGCTTGATAATTACGACATCGTGCTGATTGTCCGCGACCGCCATAAGACGACAGCGGATTATCTGCTGCCTGACTTCAAAGGCCTGACGTTTGAACATCGTCTCGCCCCTATCGTCGACCGCGATAGTGTGTTGGTCAGCGACGGGCGGCCTTGCTACAAGACCTTTGCGCAAAAACGCGGCATGGACCACATCGCCATCGTCGCCAGACGTGGCGAGCACGTCAAGGGTAGATTCCATATCCAGAACGTTAACAGTTATATCGCCCGCCTCAAGAACTGGCTCAGGCCCTTTAAAGGTGTCGCCTCAAAATACCGCGCAAGCTATCTGGGCTGGAGGCGCATGATCGAACGCGACGGCGACCGCCTGACCCCGCTACACCTCATCGCCGAGGCGATTGGGGCATAAGCTGCAACACCAAACCAGAACACAGCCACCAGAGTATCTCTACTAAGACCAAACGTGTCCGCGTCCAGTGCCGCAACCACATAATGCCAGTTGGGCACTTCACCCACATCCGGACGAGATAACCGAAGTCCGGGTATACCCGCCAGCCCGTTGAAATATCTATCGTGGCACTACCGACTTGCGTCAATTGTCGCTTCGATGATATTAAGATTAGCCAATCCAATGGCTGCGTGGGCCTCGGACATTTTGGCGTTCGTGCCCAGAGCATCGACCCGGTCAATATCAGCAAAACCAAAATTACGGGTCAGTCGCAGCTCGGCGGCCAGATCGCCGTCGTTCGTTGCCACCGGGCAGGAGTTCAAAGCGTACCATATTACCGAGTGCATCCGTCAGAGCCAGGATTTTGGTCGTCAATCCACCTCTCGACTTGCCGATCGCCTGATTTTTGGTCCCCCTTTTGCGCCCTGTCCGTGACGGTGAACTCTAACGATTGTGGCATCGACCATCGCACACTCCATATCAGGTTCACCTGATAAGGCTTTGAACATAGGTTCGAAAACCTCTTTCTTGACCCAGTCACGGAAGCGTTTGAAAATCGTGTTCCAATTGCCGAACTCTTCAGGCAGGTCGCGCCATGGACTGCCGGTTCGCGCAATCCAAAGGACGGCTCCCATAAATTCGCGGTTGTTGCTGCCGCTGCGGCCAGGGTCCGCTGGCTTGCCCAGGCAGTGAGGTTCCATTATCGTCCACATATGATCCGTGATGACCCGTCTCGTTGTCATGCAAGCCTCCCTCTGTTGGGAAGCTTGAATCAGAAAACGAGTGATTCGTGAATCCTTGCCCTGATAATACGGGAATTAATATGGTAATTTTGATTCTCAACAGACCCTAGGGCGCCCCGAGCGGGGAACACAGATCACAGCGGCCTGGACGGACTGAAATAAATAGCGCAAAGAAAAACGTTACAGATAAGGGCACCTTAACAGGCATCAATAAAAAAGCGGGCCACAAGACCCGCTCTCATGATGCGTGCTCAAAATGAACACTTGACGGCGAATTAGAATGGTTTCCATTCCGGACCGTCGTAATGGGCCTTATTGCCGCTGCCAAAGTCCGCCGATGCGACAGTGGTAGGGTTAAACTGAGTCCATGTTGCCGTCACGCGCGCACCGATTTTCACCTGATCATAAAGCTCGATCACGTGCTCATTGTGCATACGGATGCATCCCTTGGATACATTGTCGCCGATTGTCCAAGGGGCATCCGTTCCGTGAATACGGTATAGAGTGCTGCCAAGGTACAGCGCGCGCACGCCAAGAGGGTTCTGCGGATGACCGCCTGGAACGTGTGCGGGAAGCTCAGGATTTTCCTTGCGCATTGATGGCGTCGGGGTCCAGCCTGGATTGATCCGCTTTTGCGAAACCCGTAAAACACCTTGCCAGCGGCTTTGCTGACGAGGCACCGCAATTGGATAGCTCATGGCCTCTCCCTGGCGCAGAACGTGGTACAACCGGCGATCGCCAAAGCTGACGATTATTTCACCTGGCTTATACTTTTTGCTGAATTGGACGACGCCTTTGTCCCAAACTGAATTTGGTCCAAACCACCAATCAGACGACGACTGGGCCTGCGCAGAGTTTGCAGCAAGCACAAATAGAATACTGGCAAACAAGACAATCTTGCTGCTGTGAACTCCTGGCGGAAATTTCATGGATCTCTCCTCAAGCACCGAATAACGCTGGTTCTTCAGATCAAGCTTTATACCAAGGGATACCATCCTCACCCATCGGTAAGATCCCTTTAACCTTGGTATAATATTTGATCCGATTGTTAGCACGTAACAATCGTGTGCGTTAAGGATGTTGCCTAACGACAAACACTAGTTCGTATTAAAAATGCCACACTCAGTCGAAGTATGTCAAATGGACAGTATGCAACCTTACAGTTGGCCGTCGAACCAATTTGGCCAATAAAGAGATAAAGCTCAGTTTGCAAAGAAATTGCACTTTATGCCCTGCTGAACGCCGACAGGCTGTCACGCCTGCCAGATATAAGCATGGGCAATAACTGAGGTTACTCCATTGGGTATTGTCAGGCTTTAGAATTATTGCCAGTCGGCCTGTAAGCCGGGTTCTGTCTGGAAATCGAGATTTCCGCGGCGGCCATTCATCTGGGATGCCCGTTGCCGGACACCTCTAGCAACCAACCCGGGTGGCAGGCCTGAAAACGGGCTCTGAGCCAGGTTGCCCTGCCCACGGCCACCCCTATTTGGTTTTGCTCCCGGTGGGGTTTACCCTGCCGCGGCCGTTGCCGGCGCGCGCGGTGCGCTCTTACCGCACCCTTTCACCCTTGCTGCCACGGGCTGAAGGCCCGTTTCGGCGGATTACTTTCTGTGGCACTTTCCCTAGGGTCGCCCCCGGCGGCCGTTAGCCGCCACCGTGTCTCCATGGAGCCCGGACTTTCCTCCATCGGGGCGTTGACCACAAACGCCGCATTCCCCGATAGCGGCCGCCCGGCCGACTGGTAGGAAGCGTATTGCGAAATACTTGGCCGCAGGTCAAGCAGTAATTGTCAAATTCTGCAGAAACATAAGCAGGTGTGTGAACAAGCCGGCAGATTGTGTGGGCGAGCAGGTAACATGAACACACCAACTGTTGTGAAACTGTGTATGGCGGAAGGCCAATGGCCGGTGTTAATGAAAGATTATCGTCACTCACAACCTAAGGAGCTCATGCAATGAAATCTTTGTTTTTCGCACTTGCTGGCCTTGTCGCGTACGCCGGGACAGCTCTGGCCGGGCCACAATACGTCGACCAGACCGGCTTTGCTGTTTCAGGTTACGACGTTGTCGCCTACCACGATCTAAAATCTGCAGCGGTTGGCGAGGAGCAACCTCAGGCTGTGCCTGGAAAGGCTTCGATTACGGCTGAATGGAACGGTGCCAAATGGGCCTTTTCTTCAGTTGCCAATCGCGATAAGTTCCTCGCTGATCCTGCTAAATATGCGCCGCAGTATGACGGCCACTGCGCTTACGGGGCCTCAATAGGCAACCAAAACAAGGGCGGCAAGGTTCCGGGTAATCCGCATCTCTGGCGTATCCTTGATGGCAAGCTCTATCTGAATATCACTCCGACCATTGTCGGCTTTTGGGAGAAGGATATTCCTGACCACATCAAGCGCGCCGACGGCAACTGGAAGACCATTGGAGATACCGCTGCCTCCAAGCGTAACGTTCCGAGCTTTGACGTAAAGAACGCGCCGGTCCAGAATTAAGATCGAAAAATGGATTGCCCGATTGCTCTTGTCGAGTTTGAACTTCCTGGCAACCCATTATTCCATGGCTTGATCTCTTCAACACAATTCATCCTGGTGCCTGCCATCGGGATGAAACTTTCTGGGTAAATGTTAGAGCGTGTCGTCACTGTGTCCGCTAGTGGTCTTTATCAGTTGGAATGTCAGGTTAGGGCATTTTCCCGGTTTCGACGAGGACACTTTCAGACGCTTATGCAAGTGTGCTGGCGCTGCGGTCGGGGATCTCAATCCGGAATTTAGCGCCGGTTTCAGTATCTGCAAGCCACAGTTTGCCATTATGAGCCTGGATCAGTTCAGCTGATATGGCAAGTCCAAGGCCGGTGCCGCCCTTACGCACGCCACCTTGAAAAGCCTTAAACAGATTTTCCCTGGCTTTAGCTGGAATACCGGGGCCGTTATCGGCGATATCAATGATTGTCCTTAGACCCTCGCGTTTTGCGCTTATAACAATTCGGCCGACGGTGACATTGGTCGCTGCCTCAAGCGCCTGGATGGCATTGCGGCAGATATTGTTCAAAACGCGGAACAGATGATCCCGATCCGCATCGACTTGCAGCGTATCCGGCATCTCGATTGCCAGTGCAATGGCTTCGCGGGGTAAATCGAGGCCATCGGCAACTTCCTCAGCCAGCGGCCGCAATGGGAAGACTTCACGGCGCGGTGCTGCTTCCTGCACGCGGCCGAATTTTAAGGTGTCGTTGCAGAAATTGATCGCCCGATCAAGAGATGAAATCAATTTCGGTGCAAACCGCTGCACGGTTGGATCGGGCAAATCCGCAAGGCGATCGGAAATCAATTGCGCACTGGCGAGCATATTGCGCAAATCATGATTGATCTTGGACACGGCAAGTCCAAGCTGGGCCAGGCGGTTTTTCTGGCGCAGCAAAGATGCCAGTTCGCGCTGCATATTGGCCAGTTCGCGCTGTGCAATGCCGATTTCATCCTCGCGCGCAGACGGTTTGATCATGCGGTCTGCATCTTCAGGATGACTCGCAAAGTCGATCATGTTAGCGTAAAGATCCATCATTGGGCGAATGAGGACGCGGCTCAAGGCAACGTAAATCAGACTTGCCGTAATCGCAGAAATGATAATCGACAGAATGAAGATATTGCGCGCATGCCGTAGCATAGCATCGCGCAGCGGTTTTTCAGGCATCACGATCTCAACGAATTCGTCCATGGCAGGTGCCTTGCCAAATCCGGTATTGGCCTTGCCGTAGACACGGATAATTCGCTGCTCGTCGTGCGCAAAAACCATTAAGGCCTGGCCAATCAGCATCAGGCGTCTGCCGAGCCATTGGAAGGGGCCGGCGGCCGGCGAGGGGCGCAGGTCATAGCTGGCTGAAATTGAGATCTGTTCGTCGGGGTTGGAGGGCAGAACCAGGCGGCGAACATTATTCTTTTTTATTGCAACGCCTTTGACCTGGGCAGTGTCAAGCAGTTCTTGCCTGACCATGGGCGGGATCTGCCCTTGTCTGGCGGCGCTTGCAGCGAGTGACGCCAGGCGGGCGGAGGTCAACCTTTCGTTCAACCAGTTCACTCTGAAGTAGGCAATGGATGGCAGAAATATCAGAACTTCCGCCAGCATAACGAAGGCAACGGTCAGGACGAGCAGCTTGGACTGCAAGCGAAGGCCGGGCCAGCCTTTGCCCGCAGTAGCCTTCAAGTGTGCGGCACAGGCGGCGATGGCCCCTGCAGCAGGAGCCAGGCGCATCCGCAACGTATTGAAGCCGGTGGAAAAATCTATTTTACGCCAGTCAATGAAGTGCATTCATCCGAATTTGGTTAACAGATTTACAGCTGAACGTACCATAGCACTACTGGGGGCTGCGCTGAAGTAGCGATATGCTGCACGTTTATTGATCTCGCTAAACGTCGGATAGGGCGAAATCCAGTCCGTCATCGCCTTGATCTTCATTTTCTGTGAAATGGCGAGCGACCACATCTGGATGAGTTCGCCGGCGTGCTCGCCAACAATTGATGCGCCGAGTATCCGCCCGCGCTTGTCCGTCACCACCTTGATGAGCCCTTCGGTAGCACGCTCCGCCTGAGCTCTGTCATTTTCATGATACGGCCATCTCAGAACTTTGACTTTACCATGTACCGCCTTGGCCTGTTCTTCCGTCAAACCGCAATGGGCAAGTTCCGGATCGGTAAACGTTACCCAGGGAATAATACCAGGGTTAATCTTGGCCGGCATTTGGAAAAGTGCGCGGCGTATAACGATGCCGGCATGATAGTTGGCAAGGTGCGTAAACTGCAATCCACCGACGCAGTCGCCGATTGCAAAAATCTTGGCGTTTGAGGTAACCATGCCGGCGTCAACTTTGATGCCGCTTCTGTCATACTTGACACCTGCCGCCTTAAGGCCAAGTCCGTCAACATTCGCAGTGCGACCAACGGCCAAAAGCAGGTGCGTACCATCCAGCGTTTCCTGGCCTGCGGCTGTTTTAATCGTAATTTTGAGTGCGCCGGCGCTTCCCTCGACGCTTTCGAGCAGAGCGCCGGTGCGAATATCGACACCTTCTTTGCTTAGACGCTTGAGGACAACCTCTGCCAGTTCCGGGTCGTCCCTGCCCATCGCCGTGCTGCCTTCGATAACGGTCACCCTGGAGCCAAGCCGACGATACGCCTGGGAAAGCTCCATGCCGATCGGACCGCCGCCAACAACCAGCAGATGCTCCATGAATTCCCTGTGATCGAATAATGTCTCATTGGTAAAATAAGGTATTTTTTCCAGCCCCGGTATTGACGGAACAACCGGCGATGAACCTGTGGCAATCACAAAGCGACGGGCCTTGATAAGCGTATCGCCGGCCTGCAGCGTTGATTTATCGATGAATTTGCCGGCCGCCTGTATCACGGTCACACCAAGGCCTTCGAACCGTTCAACGGAATCGTTTGGCTCAATTGCTGCGATGACACTCTTGATATGATCGTGCACCTGCCTGTGGTCGATCTGTGGCTCCGCCGGTGCGATGCCGAACAGGGCGCTGTCACGCATGGTATGGGCGCGTTTACCCGCGGCAATAAGGGCTTTCGATGGTACGCAGCCGTAGTTAAGGCAGTCGCCGCCCATTTTCCCTTTTTCGATGAGCACAACCTTACGTCCGAATGCTGCTGCGGCGGCGGCAACAGAAAGCCCGCCTGAGCCTGCGCCGATCACGCAGATGTCGGTCTTCAGCGTCTCGGTGCCGGAGCTCACGCCCTTTGCCGGGTCACTCACGTTGCCGTCGTTATGCTGCTGCATGATTGGTTTTCCTTTTCTTATACCAGTTAATGGCAACCGGAATGAGTGCGACGATTGCGAGTGCGCCAAAGGCCATCGCGAGTTCCGCGGTTGCCAGATCTGCAAACGAAAGGCTGTAGGTGCACGCATCATCGCCATTGGCAGCGGTGCAGGTTTGATAGTCCTGATTGGCCTTGTCAAATATACTGCCTGCCCCTTCGCCAAGCAGAGCATAGGCAGTTGTGCCGGGAATAATGCCGATCAGGGTCCCGATGACGTAAGTCCGCAAGGGGACACCGATCAGGCCTGGGACAACGTTGACGACGAAAAACGGAAAGGCCGGAACCAGGCGCAGGAACAGCATGTAACTCAGAGCGTTTTCTTTAAAACCATCGCGCAATTTATCAACCCAGGCTCCCGCACGTTCGGCCAGGGTCTGACCGAGCGATGTCTTGACTATCAGGAACAGGATGGTTGCACCAATCGTTGCCCCAATGACGGTGGCAGGCACTGAATATAAAGCTCCGAAGACAAGGCCGCCGCCGATTGTCAGGATGGAACCAATCGGCGGAATGATCACAACCGCCAGCGCGTAGGCCGCTAAAAATGCGATAAGCGACAACAGTATATTCTGCGACACAAAATCTTTGATATCGTCAATATTGAGGCCAATCGTATGAATAAGGGCAGTATGCCAGCCCATCGTAAAAACCAATGCAAGGCCTGTGGCCAGAATGATGAGTGGAAGCCAGCGACGAAGAGCGCCACTGTTTTTTGGAGCTTTTGTATCGTGCATCTGTTATATTCTCACTGTAA
>CAWUIN010000061.1:0-17042 GCA_963922535.1 uncultured Hyphomicrobiaceae bacterium
CATTGATTCAGAGGTTTATGCTGCTGTCATCTGTTTTTTCACCCGATTGCCCTGGTTTGCAGCTGCCAACGGGTTGACAATTTTCACAATTCTCAATTCTGCAGCATATCGTGAATAACCTGCCTCGCCAGGCTTCTGCCGCTGTCGTAGGCATGCTCAGCATTTGGCCCAAGGCACCAGTCGCCAGCCAGGCCGATCCCCATCTCTGTATCCCACAGGCAAGGCATGCCAAAAGGCTCTCTGACGCGCGCATAGCGCCAACGATGAGCATGCAGAAATATTGTCCGGACATTTGAGAGCGCATTTACACTGACGAATTCCTGCAATAAATCCCGTGCGATATCGGCTGGTTCACGTTCCAGATTGTTACTGCTCCACTCAGGCGTCGCGTGGACGACCCAACGTGCGATATCTACCGGCAGCTCCTGGCCACCCGATTGTTGAAACTGCTTGTCAAGAGCGCTTTGGCCTTCAAAGACTGCGCTTGCAAGTCCTGGATGTTTATCTTCGATCGCACATAGCATTGTCATGCATGGATCATAGCGCACCGTATCCAGATTGGCATCCCAATCCGGCTTGCAGGCCGGCTTACAGGCTTTCACCAGGTTATGAGCCTGCCGTGCTGGGATACAAACTAAGACTGCGTCAAACGGCCCGAAAGAGCGACCATCGAGCGAAACCAGCTCCCAGCCGTGGGAACGCTTCTCCAAAGCGCTGATTTCGACCGATTGGCGGACCTGGAAATTAACCGTCAACGGACCAAGCAGATCATTCATGTGAGGCCAGCCGACAAACTCAGTAAACTCGGTTGTGCGCACGTTCTCTGGCCAGGATATTGTCTGGGCGGCTCCTGCAGCCACCAGTTGTTTCATCAGACCTTTGAATTCAGTACCTGCCGCCGCTAAGCCGGGTGCGCCATGATTGAAGGCCAAGCCATCCTGTACACGCGTTGCAAGACGGCCGCCCAGCCGCCTTCCTTTATCAAACACCTGGCATTCGAAGCCTGCCTGCACGAGATGGTCAGCGCATACAAGGCCGCCCATGCCGGCGCCGATAATCGCAATCTGCTTTGGCATGTAAAATCTCCGCGGTTTTGCCGTTCCCGTTAGTTGCTTCCGTCTCGTGGTCTTTATCACTTAAAATGTCGGGTTAGGATAACGCGCTCTGGTTCGTGAGCATGATGCCGGACGCAGGCGATACGGTGTATCGTTATGTCCGGCTGACGCCCTCACGGGCAAGGGCGCGTGATCCTAACCATTCATTTTAAGTGATAAAGACCGCCAAGGCCATGTCATGAATTAGCACACAAGAGGCGGTTTAGCGAAATCGAGCCTGGTTCCAAAAACACACGTAAGGCCATGCAAAGCGTATTCGAGAATAAGCGCGATGCAGAGACGAGCCGATTCCTTGAGACCGCCATCCTTCGAAAAACGAGCAACTAAACTTTTGCTATCAGGATCAATTTCAAAGACCACCTTTACGACCTTCGAAAATGCTCGCGCTCTGCAGAAAATTGATTTCCAGCTTTGCTTTGAATGCGATTTTAACGATCGATTTTACTTGCAACTTGAAAGAGATATTCGGCAAGGTGATCCGGATGCGGCGGCACACCGGAAGCTGGTTTGAACCGCTCAATCGTGCTCTGCCACATGTCGTCATTGACAACCAGGCTACCTCCCGTTGTCATCCAGAATTTGTCGGGACCGATGAGCCGCCGCTCGTCATAGATCATATCCATCTCATCCACGACATCCTTCAGACGAACCGGAGCGCCACGTTGTATAAACTCCTATTGATGCTATCGTCATGATAATGGAGAGAACCTTATAATGGAGAAAACCTTGAAAACACAGTCTCATGGCTCTCGATCATCATGAAAACCAAGATGCTGGTTGCAAAATTCGAAGACAAAGGCACATCAACGCTTTCCAGCGGCATGGCCTTAATGATCATTGCCATGCTGATAATTCCCGGTATCGATGCCATTGCAAAGCTCCTGTCCGATTCAATCGCCGCCGGCCAGGTCGCCTGGGCGCGCTTCTTTTTCCAGGTTATCCTGCTGGCACCGTTCTTAGGCCGCTATGGCCTGAAACTCGATCGGATGCTCTGGATGCACGCGGCTCGCGGCGGCCTGATCGCGCTTTCAACCTTAATATTTTTCACCGCCCTTAAAACAATGCCGTTGGCGAATGCCATTGCGATCTTTTTCGTCCAGCCCTTCATCGTCACCCTGCTCGCCTACGCGATTCTTGGCGAGACGTTTGGCTGGCGGCGCATGCTGGCCATTATATTCGGTTTTGTGGGTGCGCTTTTGATTATCAAGCCAAGCTATGAAGCTTTCGGGCTCATTACATTGCTGCCCGTTGCAACAGCATTCCTGTTTGCGCTCTACGCTATTCTGACGCGCTGGCTTTTGGTTAACGCTTCAGATATTTCAGCTTCACCCGTTTCTATGCAATTCCTGGCCGGTTTCTTTGGCATGATGACGATGTCGGTTGCCCTCGTGCTTGGTTATGTCCATGAGATCAGTTTCCTGACACCGACTTGGCCAACCGCAGCGCAATGGCAGTTGCTGGCGCTACTCGGGATCATTGGGACAAGCGCGCATTTCCTTGTGGTCATGGCTTACGCGCGCGTTTCCATCGCCGTCCTAGCGCCATTCCAGTATCTGGAAATCGTTGGGGCAACAGTGCTTGGCCTGATGCTTTTCAATGAGTTTCCCGACCTGCTGACCTGGCTCGGCATCGCCATCATCGTATCATCTGGCATTTTTGTTTTCTTTCGCGAGCGAAAGCTGGCGCGACGGTAACGGCGTTAACGACATCCTGCCAGCTTCTACAAGGCCTTGAGCGAACTGCCATAATCCATGCCGCAACAACGTTGCAATCTGGACCGTCGAGCGTTGCGTTCAGGCCAGGCGAGCCGATTTGGCGACATCGGCCCCATTTCTGCATCGCTTATCCTCGAATATGCTCTCGCCATGTTCCTGCGTCTGGCGGCCTGGAACTGGATTCAATTTCGCCAAACCGGCTCGCGTGTGCTAATTGACGATACGGTTTATGCAAAAGGTGGAGGACTTCCATGGCTGGGGGCAGTGCGATCGAAACCAGAGTACTCCTCTTGACTGGCGCCAGTCGTGGCATCGGCCACGCTACGGTCAAGCGGTTTTCCTCGGCAGGCTGGCGGGTTCTTACCTGTTCACGCCATGCCTTCCCTGAGAATTGTCCATGGGAGAGTGGCCTGGCAGACCACATTCAGGTTGATCTATCCAGCCCTGGTGATATTGAACGTGCCATTGAAGAGATCAAATCACGTCTGGCTGCGTTGGGCGGCGGGCTCGATGCTCTTGTCAACAATGCTGCAATATCTCCTAAAAATCTTGATGGGACAAGGCTTGGCACACTCGATACGCCCGTCGAGACGTGGTGGAATGTATTTCAAGTCAATTTCTTCGCACCGATCATGTTGGCGCGCGGATTGATCGATCCTCTGGAGAAATCGCAGGGCGCCGTGGTTAACGTTACATCCATTGTCGGAAGCCGTGTTCATCCGTTTGCAGGCTCTGCGTACGCAACATCCAAGGCGGCGCTTCTTGCTCTGACGCGAGAAATGGCGTCAGATTTCGGCAAACGCGGGATCAGGGTCAATGCCATTTCACCTGGTGAAATCGATACGTCAATTCTATCGCCTGGCACTGAAAAAATTGTCAAAGAACAAATTCCAGTCGGACGCCTCGGCGCACCGGGGGAAGTTGCCGATGTGGTTTATTTTCTCTGCATGCCCAGATCCAGTTACGTGAACGGTGCGGAAATACACGTCAATGGCGGCCAGCACGTTTAACAAGCCATTGAACGGGCTCTGCCGCTTAGGTCGTATCATCAATTACCGCGCGAAGCCGGCGGAGGCGAATTTTCTCGCCTGCAAGGCGTGTTTGCGCTAGTGGGGCGGTGTCCCATCAAGCAAACACAATGCAGTCAGGCGGGAAAAAGCCTGCTGAAATAAATGCAGGGCGCGAAAATCTCTCATACGGGCAATGTTCTCATAATGCTCCCAAAACAGCAATGAAGTTGGGACTTGAAAATAATTCTTCTCCATCGTTTTGGATTCATCGGACATTTATGCTATCTGCAGCCTGCCTTCTGCCCCAGTCGGAGCGGTTCCGGGGAGGCAGGCTTAACCGAAAAGCTTCTCGTCTCGCCAGGCGGGGCAATGATCGCAACACAACAGGTTCCAAGCTTGAGGAGCGCTGACATCATGACGTCCAACCATGTGACTTCGATCATCCTTGCCGCCGGCAAGGGAACACGCATGCGTTCAAGCCTTCCTAAACCATTGCATTCCATCGCGCACCGATCACTTCTGGGGCATGTAATTTCCACGGTACAGACAGCCCGGCACACTGCAATATCCGTTGTTGTTGGCCCCGGCATGGAAAACGTAACCGAGGAAGCACACCATCACGCTCCCGCCTGCGCCATCTATGTCCAGCCCAACCAGCGTGGCACCGCGGACGCCGTTCTGGCTGCCCGGGATGCGCTGACAGGGTATAATGGTGATGTCTTTGTACTTTTTGCAGATACGCCGTTAATACGTCCTGAAACGCTCACAAAAGTTTCCAAAGCGCTTGATGAGGGCGCTCATGTCGCCGTTCTGGGCTTTGAGGCAGAAGATCCAACCGGATACGGCCGGCTGCTGATGGACGCCAACGGCAACTTGCTTGCCATTCGCGAGCATAACGATGCAACAGCGGATGAACGCGCCGTAAGACTTTGCAACTCAGGAGTAATGGCGTTCCGTTGTCCTGATCTGGTGACACTACTGGACAAGATCGGCACCAATAACGCCAAACATGAATACTATTTGACGGATATTATTGAAATCGCCCGCCGGCAGCAGTTGAAATGCCGTGTGGTCAGCTGTGATCAGCAGGAACTTCTGGGCATCAACGACCGTTCCCAACTCGCCGAAGCCGAAGCTGTATTTCAAACCCGGGCCCGGCTTTGCGCAATGCTCGACGGCGCAACCTTGATCGATCCTGCGACGGTGTGGTTTGCCTATGATACGACCATAGGTCAGGATGTTATCATTGAACCAAACGTTTTCTTCGGACCGGGCGTTACAGTTGGCAATGGTGTGCACATTCGTGCCAATTCCCACATAGAAGGCGCAACGATCGGTCCGGGCGCTCGCATCGGTCCCTATGCGCGTCTGCGTCCAGGCACAGAACTCGGCGCTCATGTCCACATCGGCAACTTTGTTGAAGTCAAAAATGTGGTCATGGGGGATGGCGCCAAAGCCAATCATCTCGCCTACCTCGGAGATGGCAGCGTCGGCGCCAGCGCCAACATTGGCGCTGGGACCATTTTCTGCAACTATGATGGCTTCAACAAGCATCGCACCGAGATTGAAGATGGGGCTTTCATTGGCTCCAATTCGTCACTTGTCGCACCTTTAAGGATTGGTCGCGGCGCGATGGTTGGCTCCGGCAGCGTGATTACCCGCAATGTGGCGGGCGATTCGCTGGCGCTCGAGCGTAATCAGCAAATCCAGAAGGATGGCTGGGCTGCCAGATTCAGGGCCATGATGATGCGCAGCAAGAGCTGACCATTTTTAGATAAAATATTTTTTATTCAGGCTTTTTCATGGTTTCGAATGACTTCGCCGCCGCAGCATTGATTGCTTCAAGCGCCTGCTTGGTTACTTTTGCTGAGAGGTCAAAAATTTCTTTTGCCTGAACGGTCGCTGCTGAAGTTTGCTGCTGGATGTAATCGGCTTGCAAACGTGTCGCTTCAGGAACGGTCTTGGCGCGTGCAATGGACTGGGCAGCGTTGAACATTGCCTCAGTATTGGCAGCAGCGTTGTGCATCATTTTTTCGCCGATGGCCTTGGTGCCGGCGTGGGTTGCAAGCAGCACCTGCTCTGCGTTTTTAAATTGTTCCTGAGCTGCAACATTCATACGCTGATATGCTTCACGGCTCTTGGCAACGCCATCCTCTGCCATTGCCTGCAAATTTTCCGGAATGCGAGCATCCTTGGTAACGTTGAAAAATTCCTGGGCTTGGCGGGTAAATTGCTCGTTCATTGATTGCTCCTTGATTTAGGGCCGGCTACTCATGTTGCTATGCAACATTCCAGGCGCATGCTTAACTTTTATGTCCCGGGGGTATGATACCGTATACTGATTCACAAACTTTATTCAAACAACATAACACAAAATCATATTGCGTCGCAACATTTTTTACATCTATTTCTTCATTGGGCTTATTTTAGGTTCATGCACAGCGCTTTTATGCTGCAATGCAGCATAGCCTGAGGCGCTGGCCTGATATTTGCCAGGTCTGCGGACCGGCCTTTGATCTGCCGGAAAATGCGCCAGTGGTTCTGTATCTCTCAGACCGCATCGTCAATTACCGCGCGAAACCGGCGGAAGCTGTAATTAACAACGCGGCCCAGGTTAACCAACTTACAAACCCGATCACAAAAAAATCTTCTTACCGCCTTATCAAAAAACATTTTCTGAGCAATTACAAGCTGCGACTATTTTAACAAACGGAGCTGAAGTAAATGTCACGAAACAATGCACGAACCGTAGCTCTTGCTGCATCTGCTCTGCTGGCTCTTACGGCCGCTGGTCCAGCCTTTTCCTCAGAAGCCGATAGGGAGCAAGTCAAAGCTAACTTCCAGAGCGCCGATGCCAATAGTGACGACCAGCTTGATTCCAGTGAGTTCAAGACTTTCATCGATCTCAATGCAGACCATGGGATTGGCCGGGCATCAATGGTTCGTCGTTTCGGAGCATACAACACAGCTTTTGAAACAGCTGACTTAAACAAAGACGGATTTGTAATACGCGAAGAGATCCAAAGCACTGCCGCAAATCAGTAATTGCGGAGACAAAGTGAGCTGGAGCTGACAAAACTCAGACTTCCGCATCGGTTTGCGTCTCAGTTATCACAAAATTAAGATTTGATTTTGTGTTTCATGCCCTGCAAGCATGCGCTCACAGGCATTTGAGACAGCATTTTCGCTGACCGTTACGAGCAGGCATCGCGCGCTTTTTCGCGTGGGGGAGAGCAGCGGCATGCTCTCCTGTTTTTGAGCATATAGGCATATCTTCTCATATAAGAGAAATTGCTGATCGCTCGCAAAATGGCTCCTACCGATGCTGATTTCAGCAAGCAGGACACACCCCAACGGGTTGTATCAGCCTGATGGTCTGTATCACTAGCCAAAACGCTTTTCGATATAATCCTCGACGATATCCTTGAATTCGGCAGCAATGTTCGGGCCGCGCAACGTCATCGCCTTGGCACCGTCGATAAAGACAGGCGCGGCTGGTTGTTCGCCAGTGCCAGGTAGTGAAATGCCGATATCGGCATGCTTTGATTCGCCTGGGCCGTTAACGATGCAGCCCATAACCGCGAAATTCAGCCTCTCGACACCGGGATATCTGGACTTCCACTCCGGCATGCGATCTCGGATCATGTCTTGCACGTCCTTGGCAAGCTCCTGAAATACTGTCGACGTGGTGCGCCCGCAGCCCGGACAGGCGGTCACAGCTGGAACAAATGCGCGAATATCCATGGCCTGGAGAAGTTCCTGCGCAGCGCGCACTTCCTGCGTGCGGTCGCCACCAGGCTCCGGTGTCAGTGAATAGCGGATCGTATCGCCAATGCCCTGCTGCAGAAGAATACCCATCGCAGCAGATGAGGCAACGATGCCCTTAGAGCCCATGCCTGCTTCCGTCAGGCCGAGATGCAAGGCATATTTGCAGCGTTCCGCAAGCATGGTGTAGACGCTGATCAGGTCCTGCACCGCGGAAACCTTAGCGGAAATAATGATACGTTCGCCACTAAGCCCCAATTCCTCGGCGCGTTCAGCCGAGAGCAGGGCGGATTGCACGATTGCCTCGTGCATCACGCTGCGCGCCGGCATCGGCGTGTCGGACTTAGCGTTCTCATCCATCAGATGGGTCAGCAGTTCCTGGTCGAGTGAGCCCCAGTTCACGCCAATGCGCACCGGCTTATTATATTCGAGCGCCTTCTCGATGATCGCAGAAAATTGACGGTCTTTCTTGTCCTTAAAGCCGACGTTGCCAGGATTAATTCGGTATTTATCGAGCGCCTCGGCACAGGCGGGATTTTCCTCCAGAAGCTTGTGGCCGATGTAGTGAAAGTCCCCGACAATCGGCACAGTGACACCGTGCTTGGCCAGTTGATCGCGAATATGCGGCACCGCTTTGGCGGCTTCATCTCGGTCCACCGTGATACGCACCAATTCAGAGCCAGCATGGGCAAGCGCTGCAATCTGATTTACGGTCTGGCCGATGTCTGCGGTATCCGTATTGGTCATCGATTGCACGACAACGGGTGCATCTCCTCCAACAACAACCCCACCGATATCGACAGGAATAGAGAAGCGGCGGGGAGCACGAAGATCTGTCATGGCATCTGTCATAGTCTCAGGGCTTTCTCGTTCAAACACCGGTGGCACAGGAGATAATCTACAATCTTTTCACATTAACGGCGCAACCGATTAATGAGATCGCGCGAAGGATAGGAATCAGCTGGCAGGCCATACCTGATTTGTGCCGCTTTAACCGCTGCCCTGCTTTTCGCACCCAGTTTTCCGTCAGCCCCGCCGGTATCGAAACCGCGTTGGATCAGTAATATCTGAATTTCTTTAATTTCCTTATAGCCGAAGTTCTCAATCGGGCCGCGCCCCTGGCGATAAGCTGGTGCACCATTAAGGCGGGTCGCAAGGTAGGCCGCCGTTAAAGCGTAGTTGAGCGATTGGTTCCACTTTGGATAGATTTCAAAATTACGATAGGCAAGAAACGCTGGGCCATTGCGGCCCATCGGCAATAATAGCGACGCCGGCGGATTGTCAGGTTCAAGGCGGCTGCCATCTCGCTTTCTGACACCCCATGCATCCCATTGCGCAATGGGATGCTGGATTGCGAGGTCCGCTTCGCGCCAGGCCATACGGGATGGCACGCGCACCTCCTGCAACCAGGGCTCACCTGCACGCCAGCCGAGATGCCGGATGAAGTTCGCCGTCGACATTATGATATCAGCGTCACTCTTCATCAGGTCACGCAGCCCGTCGCCATCCGCGTCCACAGCAAAGTTCAGATAGTGCTCTGGCAAGAACTGCGTCTGCCCTAATTCGCCGGCCCAGGACCCGACAAAACGCTCAAGCGGCAAATATCGCTTATCGACAATCTTTAATGCTGCAACAAGTTGCCTTCTGAAAAGTTCCGGCCGCCGGCAGTCGTACGCCAGCGTCGCCAGCGCATTGAACACGGGATATTGTTTGGAAATCCCGGCGCCGAAATCACTCTCCAACGCCCAGAATGCACTAATAACGGGGCCGGGAACACCATACTCCCTTTCCGCCCTGCGAAACAGGCTGGCACGCTGCTCAAGCTTCTTTCCACCAGTCCTGATGCGGTGCGCTGACACAAGGCGTTGTGAAAAGTCCATGAAGGACAAAGAGAAAAAACTCTGCCGCCGGTCCCGTTTGATGATCGCGGAGTTAAACTGCACGGGATCGTATACCCGACGGATCAAACCCGGCGAAATCCGCTGCGCCAGAAGCTCCTTACGGAACGCAGCCTTCCAGTTGGAAAAGTCGCCAGTGTTACGGCAATTTGTTTTAGTCCAGGCATGCCCGGACAGACACACCGACAGTAAGCAGGAGAGCGCCATCGAGCTGAATAATAATCGCATATACTGTCTCATTACTTGCTGTTTCATATCACTTTGACATCCAGTGACAACCAAAAGCGGCGTCCAGTTCGCACCAACACACGATCGCTTTAAATGTCAGATTGCTGCCTGCTTGCACCTTTTGGCCAATATTCACTTTAAGTCCGCCTGGACCTTAATCATATCTTAAGCGTCCCTAAGGGCGCCCACCAAAATAAACGCTTCAATTTTAGTGAGAAATAGTCCGCAATATGCGGCTTTGGCTTACGAAAATTGAAGCGTTTATTTTGGTGGGAACCCTAAGCTGACAAAATCGTCATTTTTAGGATTTGCAAGGTGCATGATACCGGTGCCCTCAACATTGAAAGCCTATATCATTGCTACATGTATCATTGCTACATGCATAACGGCAATGGGTTGCCTTCGCAGATTGCATGCCAGACACCGCCTGGAGGAACTGGCTGTTCCCGTCATTACCACACCCCTCAAGGAGGCTGCTGTCACAGGTGAGATGCTGGACGAAATCCTGCTCGGCAATACCGGCCTGGGGTAGACACGGAGGAGGAAGCCCTGTGCCAATCGCTGCGCTCAACAGGCTCTATGGACGTTTCAATGGCTTTGACCGTTCCAGCATCGGCATCGTTAAGAGACGACCGGGATTTACCACGTAAGGGCATTATTGCATCGTATGGTACCCTAAAAAACTCAGCTAACCGGTTGGCACGGAAAATTGAAGCGTTTATTTGGTTGGATGCCCTTAAACCTCGGAATAACTTGCCCAGTCAACACAACCGACATTGGCAGTCATTCCGGTTCATTCTGCTTCGGCTGGTGAATGTCGAGAGCCAGAACCTGCTCTGCCGGCTTAGACGGTTGTTCGGTGAAGCCGTGTAAGCTCGCGAGAACTTCTCTGTCGCGCTTGATTTCCACCTCGCTCAGGCTGTAACACGTCAGTAATTCGGCGAGTGATCTCAGCGCATGTATGTGAATACGCTCGTAACCATGACTTGCGTCAACGCCAAATGTGACGAGCGCCGTTCGAACGTCGGCCCCCGCTTCGATAGCTGAAGCGCTATCCGAACGGTAATATCGAAAAACATCTTTCTGATAACGGATCTCGTTTTGCTGGCAAAGCTCGACAAGTTTGCGCGTCAGATGATAATCGAAAGGTCCCGTCTGATCAGCCATCGAAATTGTGACGCCAAACTCCGATGAGTTTTGTCCCGGCGCCGTAGTACCATTATCGACCGCCACCATTGATGCGATGTCAGGCATTAATATGGAGGCAGCACCGTGCCCTACTTCCTCGGAGATTGTAAATAGCCAGAAAAGATCAACCGGGGGTGTCGCACGGTTATCCTTCAGCGCCTTCAGCGCCGCCAGCATGACGGCAACTCCAGCCTTATTGTCGAGATGACGCGAGATAATAAAGCCGTTCTCAAGAAACTCCGGCTGCGGGTCGATGGCAACGATGTCTCCGATCTCAATGCCAAGGCGCTCAAGATCGTTTTTACTGTGGCTCAATGCATCGACGCGCAATTCAACGTGGGACCAGCCAATGGGATAAAAATCAATGTCATCACCGTAAGTATGGCCCGATGCTTTCAGCGGCAGGATGGTTCCGCGATACGTGCCCTTTTCGGAAAATATCGTTGTTCTGGCGCCTTCGGCAAAGCGCGCTGACCATGTTCCAATGGGCACGAGTTCGAGCCGACCGTTAGACATGAGCGACTTGACCTGCGCACCTAATGTATCGAGGTGCGAAACGACGGCCCGGGCGCCTGCCGAGCGATGGCCGTTTAACCTGGCCCGGATCGCGCCGCGCCTTGTCAAATCGTAGTCAACGCTGAGACGGTCCAGCTCTTCGCAGACATAGCGAACGCTATTGTCGGTATACCCGCTCGGGCTTGGGATCTCCAGCAATGCCTTTAGCTGATCGCAAAGATACGCATGGTCAATTTCCAGTCGCTCAAATGACGCGTTCACTATGAAGCCTTCCTTTGTTGGTCGCGAACAAATTGGGGGACACTTAGAGGGAAGAGGAAATCGACGAAACGCTCGGCTGTTGGCTGCGGTTCATGGTTGGCAAGCCCAGGCCGTTCATTAGCCTCAATGAAAACATATTCCGGCTTGCGGGGGCTTCTGACCATGAGATCGATGCCAGTCACCGGTATTTCAATTGCGCGTGCTGCCAATGTTGCAGCCTCGATCAACGCCGGGTGTGTTTCTGCGGTTACATCGTGAATTGTCCCACCTGTATGCAGATTTGCCGTTTTGCGCACAGCAATCTCAATCCCACAGGGCAAGACATCGTCAAACCGATACCCTGCCGCTGCAACGCAACGTTCTGTCTCGCCATCAAGTGGAATAGAGCTTTCGCCTCCTGTTGCCGCTGACCTGCGGCGGCTTTGAGCTTCGATCAATTGTATAACGGTCTTGACGCCATCGCCTACAACACGGGCCGGACGGCGTACAGCGGCTGCAACGACTTTATAATCGATCACAATCAACCTCAGATCTTCGCCATCGAAATATTCTTCCACAACAACATTTGGGCAAACATCTTTTGCACGGCGTACGGCTGCCTCCATTTCGGTCGTGTTCGTCAATCGCACCGATATTCCGCGGCCTTGTTCTCCGCGGGCAGGTTTCACCACAACACAGCCATATTTGGAAAGAAAATCTGCCCTCACCTCGGGATCATCAGTTGTGATTTGCGCCGGAACCTTCACACCAGCGCTTTTAACGATGCGCCGCGTGACGCGCTTGTCATCGCAAATCGAGATTGCGATAGCAGAAGTAAATTCACTCAGTGACTCACGACACGCGATGGAACGGCCACCATAAGTCAGCCGGAAGAAACCGCCTTCAGCATCAACGATTTCTGTCGCGATGCCGCGCTTGCGGGCCTCATCGATGATAATCATCGCGTAAGGGTTTAATGCTTTCTCTTCAAAGGCGACGGTATAGAGAGTTTCGTTGATGACGTTTTTGCGTTTGATTGCAAACATTGGGACACGTTTAAAACCAAGCTTTTCATAAAGAGTTATCGCCTGCACGTTATCGTGAAGAACGGAAAGGTCCATATAATTGGCGCCTTTTGTTTTGAAATGTTCGGCCAAACAGCGCACGAGAGCCTCGCCTACGCCGGCATGCGGAGCTTGAGGAGCAACAGCAAGACACCATAACGAGGAGCCAGCCTCAGGATCGTTAAATGCTCTCGCGTGATCAATGCCCATGACTGTTCCAATGATCTGGCTGGTCTCTGCATCTTCGGCCACGAGCATTGTCAGTATCCGGCCATCGCGCTGCGACCAGAAAAATTCAGGCAGGACAGTTACCATCCCGCGGGACGCATACATCACGTTCACCGCATCTGCATCATTACGGGTTGTGAGGCGACGCACAGAAAAAGAACGCGATCGCCGTTTGGAAAGGCGATACGTGGCCAGATCAAGCCGGTAGGTGTGAGAAGGGTCGAGAAACAGTTCCTGTGGTGCAGCAGCAAGAGCGACGTGCGGATCGCGAACATAAAAAGCGATATCACGCTGCTCTGGTCCTTCAGCCCGCAAGATTTCCGCAAGCATCTCAGGCGATTCGAATGTATGGGCAAAGACGAGACGCCCCCAGCCACATTCAACGCTGGCATTGGGCGTTACGCTGGCCTCGCTTTCATAGGGGGCAAGCAGATTTTCCTGCCGCTTTCGCCTCAAACGGTGTTGGTGAACCAGGCGGTTACGCTGAATTGAATTTTTTGACACGGGGCTAAGCCTCCTGTGTTTGCAACCACATTTCTAAAAGGGCGACCTGCCAAAGCTCCGAACCGCGTAACGTGGTAATATGATCCGCAGGTGCAGCGAATAACTGATTGAGATAAGTTTGCTTAAAAAGACCCCGCTCTTTTGCTCTAGCGTTCGTTAAAGTATCGCGAACCAGTTCCAGATAAGGGCCGGCGATATACTTGAGGGCCGGCACTGGAAAATAACCTTTAGGCCGGTCGATGACTGCAGCTGGAACAACCAGGCGCGCAGCTTCCTTGAGAACACCCTTGCCGTTATGAGCAAGCTTATGGCGTGCAGGAATTTTTCCCGACAGCTCGACCAGTTCATGATCCAGAAATGGCACGCGTGCCTCCAGTCCCCATGCCATTGTCATGTTGTCAACGCGCTTTACTGGATCGTCGACGAGCATAACGTTGGTATCCAACCTCAAGGCCTTATCCACCGCATCATCTGCGCCGGGCCGCGCGAAATGCTCTTCAACGAATGCCAGGCTTTCATCCCGCTCTGTCAGGTACTCAGGATTAATATGCTGGGACAGTCGTTTGTGTGTCCGATCAAAGAAAGCCGCCGCATAATCTGTCACCGGTTTATTGGAATTCGCAAGCGGCGGATACCAGTGATAGCCGCCGAAGACTTCATCCGCACCCTGGCCAGACTGCACCACCTTGATTGACTTTGCAACTTCACGGGACAGCAGATAAAAGCCAATATTGTCATAGGAAACCATCGGTTCCGACATTGCTGCTATGGCATAGGGCAGATTTTCCATCATTTCAGACGATGGAATAAAAATCTTACTGTGATTGGTCCCATAGTGTTCAGCTATCAGGTCTGAATAAAAAAACTCGTCGCCCTTTTCACCATGGGCTTCTTCAAAACCTATGGAGTACGTGGCGAGATCGGCCTGTCCCTCCTCCGCCAGCAGTCCGACGATAAGCGAACTGTCGACGCCGCCAGACAGCAGAACGCCGACTGGCACATCGGCGACCATGCGGCGACGCACGGCTATACGCAGCGCTTCGAGCAGGTGATCGCGCCACTCATCAAAAGGTCGCTCAGCTTCTTCCGATGTTCGCTGAAAGCTTGGAACCCAGTAGGTTTCATCCGAAGAATGTCCTTCGCTATCGATTATGCGGATGGTCGCCGGCGGAAGCTTGCGAACACCGGCATAAATGGTGCGTGGCGGCGGCACGACGGCATGCCACGTCATGTAATGGTGCAAGGCTACCCGGTCGATTGACGTATCAATGCCGCCTGCCGCCAGCAATGCGGGCAATGTAGAGGCAAAACGCAGTGCGTTTCCGACCGTGGCGTAATACAGCGGTTTAATGCCAAACCGGTCGCGAACGAGGATTGTGTTCCCGCTGTCCCTTTCATAAATGGCGAAGGCAAACATGCCATGCAGCTTAGAGACGGCTTCCGTCCTCCATGCATGCCATGCTTTCAGAATAACTTCGGTATCGCCTGTCGATGCGAATGTATATCCTAAGTGTTCAAGCTCGTCGCGCAATTCCTTGTAGTTATAAATACAGCCGTTGAAGACGATTGTCATGCCGAGAAGGGTATCGATGAACGGCTGCGACGATGCCTCTGACAGATCGATAATCTTCAGGCGCCGATGGCCAAATGCCATCGGACCATGCATCACAATGCCCAGGCCATCCGGGCCGCGCGGTGTCATCGATTGCACCATGCGCTCAACACGAAGAGCCGACGGCCGGCTGCCGTCGAATACGATCTCGCCGCAAATACCGCACATGAAAGTTATCCTTTAATTTCGATGATGGGCTGGTTAGAGGTGACAATCATAGTGTTTACGGGCCAAATGATCGATAATCCGATGTACGTCCAGGCGCTAGGCCGTGTCTCACGTTTTGAAAGGTTCAGTTATACCGCATTCGTGGATCAGCCTAACAAAGTGTCTACACTGGCTTTCTGAAAGCCTGCCTAATCAGCGCATGATATCCCATATGTTCTGATATCTCCCAGCTCTGCAGATGATGTAGTCTACGCGTAAAATCATTGTGATCGTAAGCACGCTTCGATGTCATCAACAGTTGAGTTTGTCTTAGTTTTACTTACTTCTATGGCTAGACTGGCTGGATGTATTTTGGGCATGTCATTGAAATGAGAAGCATAACTTGCGTTGTCAACCGTTGCCAACAAACGGGCATTTTTACAGACCACTAGAGTTTTCTCAGCCGTCTCTTTACAGTTTTGACGAAAGCGCGGAAATTACGGCGCTGCGAAGCCTGATAAATCAGAAACTCGGGGTGCCATTATACGCCCAGGAGAAATACGCCCATGAGAAATTCTGCCTGTGGTTCTTCGATAGCCTGAACAATTCCGTATTCATCGTAGGCGGAGATAACCAGGCCCTTACCAAGCCGATCGACAGACTGGTTGTCCAGACTATTAATTCGCACTGCCCCGACCAACAGGATGCGGTGAAGCTTTGTACCTTTGACAAAGCTGGCTGTTTTACGCGGCAACGGTGATCACATCGTAGGAACACCGGTGTAGACTTTCCGGATATTATGATGCAGATTGCCACCGTAAAACACATTAATCATCTGCGAGCCACGGCAGACACCGAGAATAGAAGTGCTCTGGGGAATGGCATATTCCAGGACATCGAGCTCCATCATATCGCGCTCTGGATCAAAACGCATGTCAATCACCGGCGCGCCCTGATACAGCCCGGTGCCGATATCGCCGCCGCCGCCGATGATAAAACCATCAAAAGTACTCAATCACTCACCTGATTACCCCGATACGTCCGATACTGATGTACTACCCCTCTGATCTTGAAGCAAAACTTACAAGATCACGCTTTAGGAGTAATTACATCTCAAGTTTGTGATTTTGTTGAAGAAGTTAAATTTCAACCGAAACATCAGCGTAATCAGATACGTTTTTATGCGGCGTCCGATTGGTGTATGTCTACGGTTGTTGCGGCAATCTCATGCATAAGGGGTATTTCATCGAGTGGGCGGTCCTGGAGAATTTCTCGTGCGACAATGCTCAAAGATTGCCAGTCTGAGCCGTCGGCATTCTTCTGTATGCCAAAAGCAGTCCATGCCACCAATTGCGCCCAAAAGTGACGCTGCTGTTGCAGTGGCCCGCTCAACAGCCAGGTAATCTTGTTCTTCCTGCTTGTACGCTTGGCCAGCCGTTGTCTGACCTCTTCACTATCCTCAAACCAGCTTTCAAGCATCGGGCATTGATCCAACCATTCGCCACTTTCTGAGACAGCAGTGTCAATTGCTGTCGGAGTAAGTTGCTCCTCAGGAATAGCATTGATTAAAGTTTCAACAAGATGGTCCACCGGCATTGCAATTGGGTTAATCTCATCAAGTCCAATTGCCTCTGCAAAGCCCAGCAAACTGAATGGAGGTAGACGACCTGCCTTTACATTCACACCAAGCAGGTAGCGCGTGACATCGGTGGCGTAAGAAAATGCAGCTGGCTGGAGGGGAGCATCTGCCAGAAAACGTGCTTCGATATCTTCCAGCTCGGCCTGGCAAACACCAGGCTTAACCCAGCAATC
>CAWUIN010000062.1:0-16945 GCA_963922535.1 uncultured Hyphomicrobiaceae bacterium
AGAAAGGATGAAAAACGATTGTTTCCATTTCATCAGAAAAGATTGGTGTTTTATTGGTCGTTTTACCGATTACTATTCGTTCGCTGTGTACAACCTTACCGTTTTTAACAACACGCACGCTGAACTCAGGGACATTCGACCAAATATATTTGGTGCCCAGTTCACGTGGCATCCAGCGCCACATCTCCATGTTATAAAGCAAGCGTTGTGATAATTTGCTTTTTGAACCATCTGCCTTGCTTTCGTTCTGCAAAGCTTCAAGATACGCAAGCCTCAGTTTTCCGAACTGTTCGTGCTGAGGGTGCAGGCTGTGCAGATAGGCAACCGGATTAGCCGAATTCTGCAGTGTATTGAGGATGACATTTGGGTCTTCAAGAGGCGGCGTGCGGTCAATCGCCAGCGATAAAGCTTTAGGATCCATGCGTCCGCCACGTGCATAGCGTGCATACTTGAGAATAGCGAGAGACATTGCAACTTCAGCTTTAGCCAATGCCGAAGTGGATGGGGTTGATGTTAGCTCAGGCAGGTCAAATTGCCTGGCATTCAGGCCCCACTGCCCTGCATTCTTGATTTCTGCAGCCACTAGTTTGGCTTTTTCATTCAGACCGTTCCGGTCAATCCAGAGCGGTGGACCGTCGTGGTTGGCGTAATAAAGCGAAAGGTCGCTCACATCGCCAGAAACGCTTTCATCTGAATACAGCCCGATCAGATCGATGCGCTGGCGGGCCAGAATAACCATCGCTTCTTCTGCTGTTATTAACTGTGTGGGGGGATGCGGCTCAATCGCAGACGCTGTATTTGCAATGATAAGACTTGCAAATCCACCCAATACTGACGCACGAATACTTTTCATTAAGGTTAACCTCCGACTACACGTCGCAAGTTATAAATTCAGCTGCACTGAGTTGCCAGACATTGAGGTGTAATTTAAATGTGATCAGGTCCAAGCAATTGCACGAGTGTTGTAATTTTGCATTCTTCCTGTTTTCCCACAGATCTTCCGGTTGGTCTCGTGTTAATGCAGGGCGGCATTGCCGATCCACTATGGAGATGCAGTGTTTCTGGCTCAAATATCACAGGCTTGGAGGCAGAGTGGTGCGAAAAAAGCAATCTCCGCAGGTTTTCGCATGGGAATTGACGACACGGCTTAATAGCCACAGTATAAAAGCCTTTGAGCTGGGCATGCTTCAATTCGCGTGCTATCTTGATATTGCATGATATGCATTAGCCCGCTATGGGTTCCCAGCAAAATAAACGCTTTAATTTTAGTTAGAAATAGCCCGCGATATGAGGCTTTGGCTCGGAAAATTGAAGCGTTTATTTTGCTGGGTGCCCTATGTGGGCCAATCATGCGCTGTAACTGGAGAAGCGAGATGACTATTGCACGTCAAAATATCGAGACAAATCTGCTCGACAGCTTCAAAGCAAGCCAAGCGAACGAAAGCCCTTACAGGCATTGGTTTTTATCGGATTGCCTTCCGCAGGAAACCTTGCAGGAGGTGTGCGCTCTTCCATTTTCAGCCCCGGATCTCGATGGTTTATCCGGCAAACGCGAGGTGCATAACGCAACGCGGCGCTACTTCGATGCGGAAAATCGTGCAACTTACCCGGTTGTCGAAAATGTTTCACAGGCTTTTCAGAGCGATATCGTGTCGCGTGCGATTGAAGATATATTTGTAACGAATCTTGACGGTTCTTATCTGCGTATCGAATTTGCTCAGGATACCGATGGTTTTTGGCTTGAACCGCATACGGATCTTGGCGTCAAACTTTTTACATGCTTACTTTATCTGTCTGATGGGCCAGGTCATTCAGATCTTGGTACTGATATCTATGACATCGACAAGCATCACGTAGCGCGCTCACCGTTCACGCCCAATATGGCAATGGTTTTTATTCCTTCCGATGTAACATATCACGGCTTCGAGCCGCGTTCTATTACAGGCGTGCGTAAATCTTTAATTATTAATTACGTGACCAGCGAATGGCGTGCACGAGAACAGCTGGCATTTCCCGAACAACCGATTAAGCATTAGAAACTAAAGTATCAGCGGGTGTGCTAACTGACGGCGCACCTGTGGGATGAAAGATGCTGGATGTTTTGACGTGCACCTTTTTTATTCGCCTTTCATAGTGCCAAGTGCATACGATGCTATCGTGGCTAGTGGATCAAGCGACATCCAGACATTTGGGTTGATATACGACTGTCGCATGACATACCGATAGGGAGTTGCCGTCCACAGCTTGACATCTGAATTTTGGTTGTCGAGTATAAAATCACCCTGCGCGGTGCGCGCGGTCAAAACTGCATGCCCATCTCCACGTTCATCGATCACAACGGTGATCAGTAGAGCACTGGCCGGCCAACCACGGTTCATCAGAATATGCCGCTTTAAGACGACATAATCCTCGCAATCGCCGGCTGATTTCGGAAAAGTCCAGTATTCTTCGATGCCATAAACTTCACGATCCGTTGCAGGCGCGATAATGGCGTTGACATATCTGTTAATTTCATCCAGCTCGCCCAAACGCTTCGGAGAAACTTGAAACCGGGCGGTCTCAAAGCCACGGCTCTTGCACTCTGATTTGTGGGCCCTGCAAAACTCGACAAACCCGAAAGGTGGAGCTGCTTGACCATGCACACGCATGAAACGCGCCTCAGCCTTCAAGCTGCTTGTCAAGCTGAACAGTGTCCCAAATAAGCAAAGACAAAGTACGAGGCTGCAACGCAAAAAACTCATAAAAGCTCCTGAACGCAAGTAAACGACTGTTCTAAATTTGCAAATCATGCACGCAGAATTAAGACATTTATTTGCGTTGTCTCTCATTGCTGTTTTCCATGCTCCAGCATGTTCCGAGTAAACAGAAAATTCTCTTTTCTTAATGCAGCAACCGGCAGCACACCCTGATATGTCACAGGAGTGGGCAAGGCCTGTATTTCAAAGAAAAATTCTGCTGTCAGGTAAAAACAGATAGCTATCTAAAATGCCGCCGTACAGCTGCAGCTTTCTGCGTATCTATAAATGCAACACCAAAACCTTTTCCATGGTGGTGCATAACGCGTGCACGGAGCTTGCCAACTGTGAGCAGGGAGCCAACCGGCGGGCGGTTCACGCTTTCAAGCAACGCGCTTGAGATTGAGATATCCAGTGCATCGCAATTCTCAATTCTACCGTCCTCAAATCTGACACGAATTGATAAGTTGGCAAGCTGTATCCGTTTCTGGCTGGAGCGTGCCATTGCAGCGCTGTGGATACGGTCTTGTTTGCTCAGGAGGCAAAGTTGCGAAGCCAGTTTTTGCCGGCGGCGCTGCGTGATTGAAAATTCTATGGCAAAACCGTCATCTAAAGTCTTCACGGCCTTGCCCTCCAGACCGCCCAATGTATCGAAATAGGCGACAATGAACTCTCCTGTCGCAACGGCATGGGGCGAGGCAATTTCAGCGCCTGTAACCGAGATTTTGCGTAGGCTGCAGGGAAATTCATTTTTACACGAACGCATGTATCTGCCGAACAAAGTTATTTCGAGGGGCTCGTCGTTCGCGCGTCCCGGCGGCATGCTGATTGATGGAACGGTGGTGATGGAGAGAACTTTTTGCGTGTGCGTTGACATGGAGACGCAGCCCCCTGTGCAAATCCGAATGGTTAATAAAGGCCTCTTGAATTCCTCATTCAGATATGGGGGAGATTGTTTAACAAAATACAAATATTGCGTTCGCGGATGGTATAAAATGGAACATTATCGCGATGAAACATCCTAGTGGTCTGTATCGCTTTAAATGTCAGGGTAGGATCACGTATCCCGGTCTGCCCTTCTGTTCACAAACCGGGATACGCGATCCTACCCCGACATTTAAAGCGATACAGACCACTAGTTGACCAGGGTTGCCTCGGTTTTTTCGCGGATTTCGCGCTCCGTGACTTCGGGCGCGATCTCGATCATCCTGAGCCCGCCCTCGGCAACATCGAAGACGCCAAGGTTGGTGATGATGCGGTCGACAACACCAACTCCGGTTAACGGCAAGGTGCATCTTTTAAGCAGCTTTGGTGTGCCGGTTTTGCTGGTATGATCCATGATCACCAGAACCCGGCCGACCCCGGCAACCAGATCCATGGCCCCTCCCATGCCTTTGACGAGCTTGCCTGGGATCATCCAGTTAGCAAGATCGCCGTTTTCAGCAACTTCCATTGCCCCAAGTATTGCGAGGTTGATGTGTCCGCCGCGGATCATGGCAAAGGAATCGGCGGAAGAGAAATAACTGGTACGGTCAAGTTCCGTGATTGTCTGCTTGCCGGCGTTGATAATATCGGCGTCTATTTCATCCTCGGTCGGAAATGGCCCCATGCCGAGCATGCCGTTTTCCGATTGCAATGTCACATCGATACCATCGGGAATGTAATTGGACACCAGCGTTGGAATGCCAATGCCGAGATTGACGTAAAAGCCATCCTGCAGTTCCCGGGCTGCATGTGCAGCCATCTGGTTGCGATCCCATGGCATGGCGGTTCCCCTTAAGCTGTGCGTACAGTGCGCTGTTCAATACGCTTTTCGTGTTTGCCCTCGATAATCCGTTGGACGAAAATGCCAGGCGTATGGATAAGGTCTGGATCAAGGGTGCCGGTTGGGACAAGTTCCTCGACCTCTGCCACGGTTACCGTGCCAGCCATGGCGCAAAGCGGATTGAAGTTACGGGCGGCTTTGCGATAGATCAGGTTGCCTTGTCCATCGCCTTTCCAAGCCTTAACAATGGCAAGATTCGCGCGAATACCGCGTTCCAGGATGTATGTCTCGCCATCAAAATTCTTGTGTTCCTTGCCTTCAGCAATCTCAGTCCCAACGCCGGTTTTGGTATAAAAACCCGGAATACCCGCACCGCCGGCCCTGAGGCGCTCGGCGAGCGTACCTTGCGGATTGAACTCAATCTCCAATTCGCCGGCCAGATACTGGCGCATAAATTCGTCGTTTTCACCAACGTAGGATGAAACCATTTTTTTGATTTGCCTGGTCTTGAGCAATAAGCCAAGACCAAAATCATCGACGCCGGCGTTATTTGACACAACGGTCAGACCCTTAGTGCCCTTATCACGGATGGCTGCGATCAGATTTTCCGGAATACCACAAAGACCAAAACCACCGGCGGCAATCAACATGCCATCTTCGAGGACACCGTCCAATGCCGCTGTCGCATCAGCATAGATTTTTTTCATGCCACCTGCCTCCTGATAAATTTCAACTTAAGTTTAAATGCATAACGATAACGTGGCAAACGGCAAGTTTTGGTTCTCAGGGCTGATGGCGTTCCCAAGTAAGGTGAAAGGCGGATATTCTATCAAGCAAATGTAACAGGAAAAGCTTCTCCCAATACTCTATTTGGTCTAGAAAACCACAGCATCAGAGCATGGCAAGCTTGTTACCGATGTTGCGGAACGTGGTTTTGACGCGTCGCACAGTGCCTGTTTTGGAACGCATGACAACCGTCTCCGTTTCAGCAAAATCGCCACGGAAACGCACGCCATCCAAAAGAGAACCGCCAGTTACACCGGTTGCCGAAAAAATCACGTCGCCGGATGCCATGTCGTCCATGGTGTACTTCTTTGTGACATCGGCGCCCATTTTTTCGGCGCGCTGGCGCTCATGATCGTTGGACGGGAGCAGCCGGCCCTGCATCTGGCCGCCAATGCATTGCAGTGCAGCAGCGGCAAGCACCCCTTCCGGAGCCCCGCCTGAGCCCATGTAAATATCAATATTTGTCTGTGAAGTGTCTGTTGTCCAGATAACGCCGGCAATGTCACCATCCGGGATTAGCTGTACGGCAGCGCCTGTTTCGCATACGGCGGAAATCAGGTTGGCATGACGTGGACGATCCAGTATGCAGGCTGTAATTTCCTCAACCGAAACGGACTTTGCTTTGGCGAGTGCCTTGATGTTATCCTGTGGCGTTGCATCGAGGTCCACAACACCTTCCGGTAGGCCGGGGCCGACGGCTATTTTTTCCATATACATATCGGGTGCATGCAACAGGCCACCACGTTCTGAAATCGCAAGAACGGCCAGCGCGTTCGGCATATTCTTGGCGCAGATGGTGGTGCCTTCAAGCGGATCAACGGCAATATCGACGGCTGGTCCTTCACCGGTGCCAACTTTTTCACCGATGTAGAGCATCGGCGCTTCGTCCATCTCGCCTTCGCCGATTACCACGATGCCATCAATATTGATGCGCCCCAGTTCCTTGCGCATTGCATCCGTGGCGGCCTTGTCGGCAGCTTTGACATCACCACGTCCGCGAAGCCTGGCGGCCGCAATTGCTGCGCCCTCCGTGACGCGACCAACTTCCAACACCAGTGTCCGGCCTAACATTGCAATTCTCTCCCAGTCCTTTGTATCTCGCACCAAATCTCAGCAGTTTCTAATCCAATTGCTCTATCTTGATCGTTTTCGGAGCATGCGCAATTTTGCCATCTTCTTTTATCGCTGCCATAGCTGCGTGTATTGCCGCCTCAGTCGTCTCATGCGTGATCAGAACAACAGATGTTGGACGCCCCGCCTGCGTATTCATACCCGCGCCATGCGGTTCATGACCCGGCCGTCGCTGCACAATACTTTCAAGAGAAACATTCTGCTCTGCCATGCGCGCGGCAATTGCTGCCATCGCTCCCGGTCGATCGTAAACGGCAAGGCGGACGTAATAGGCGCCTTTATGCTGTTCACGTGGGGCTGATATGCATGGCTCAAGCGCCCTGGCTGGCCTAACGAAGGGCGCGCATCTAAGCCCGCGTGCAATATCGCCAATATCACTGGCCACCGCAGATGCGGTTGCTTCGGCGCCAGCGCCAGGGCCTATAAGGATAAGATTGCCGACAAAATCACCATCGATGGCAACGCAATTGGTGACACCGGAAACCTCAGCTATTGCAGAATGCTTTGTAACCATTGCCGGATGGACCCGTTGCTCAATGCCGGCTTCGGTTTTAACCGCCACACCAAGCAGCTTTATTCGGTAGCCAAGTTTATCGGCAGCTTCGATATCGGCTGGGGTAATGGACTGAATGCCTTCGATATCAATTTTATCGAAGGCAACCTTTGTACCAAATGCGATACTGGCCAGAATAGCAAGCTTGTGTGCTGCATCATGCCCGCCGATATCGAAGGTTGGATCAGCCTCGGCGTAGCCAAGTTGCTGTGCCTCCTTCAGTACATCCTCAAAAGGCAGTCCTTCATCCTGCATTCTCGTGAGAATGTAATTGCAGGTGCCATTGAGGATACCGTAGACGCGGGTGACAGCGTTACCGGCCAGTGCCTCCCGCATCGTCTTGATCACCGGAATACCGCCAGCAACTGCTGCTTCAAAGGCCAGTGTAACGTTGCGCTCCTCGGCCATTGCGGCAAGCTCCGCACCATGTTTGGCAAGGAGCGCCTTGTTGGCTGTCACGACGTGTTTGCCGGCCTGCAGCGCCGCCGTAACCGCATCGCGGGCAATTCCTTCATCGCCGCCTATAAGTTCAACGAAAACATCAATTGCCTCGCTCTGGGCAAGCGTGACGGCATTATCGAACCATTGAGCGCTGCTAATGTCGACACCCCGGTCCCGGCTGCGATCACGTGCTGAAACCGCTGCAACCGTAACAGACTTCCCCGTTGCCTCACGCAAACGATCGTGGTGTGCTGCGATCAAACGGATAAGGCCAGTGCCCACGGTGCCCAGTCCTGCAATGCCCAGTTTTAAATGCTTTGTCATTTTTGTTATCTGTTATTTTATCCGTTAGCGGAATTTGCCTGTTCCTGTAGTACACCGTTATGCAGGGCTTCCGGCTCCAGGGACAGGAATTTTTTGATATTTCGTGCAGCCTGGCGAATGCGGTGCTCATTCTCAACCAAGGCAATACGTACGAAGCCCTCACCATATTCGCCAAATCCAACGCCAGGAGAAACTGCAACATCCGCTTTTTCAATCAGCAGTTTGGCGAAACCGACCGAGCCAAGTTGCCGGTAGACAGCCGGCACCGGTGCCCAGGCAAACATCGTGGCTGGCGGCGCTGGAATCTCCCAGCCGGCGCGCTTAAAGCTCTCCACCAGAATATCACGCCGACTTTGATAGACGGTGCGGATTTCGTCTACGCACTCCTGCGGACCATTAAGGGCGGCGGCGGCGGCAACCTGGATGGGCGTGAACGCACCGTAATCAAGATATGACTTGACGCGTGCGAGCGCTGCAATGAGCCGCTCGTTGCCAACCGCAAATCCCATGCGCCAGCCTGGCATATTATAGGTCTTAGACAGCGAGGTAAATTCCACCGTGATGTCCATTGCTCCTGGTATTTGCAGAATTGAAGGGGGCGGACGATCGTCAAAGTAGATCTCGGCATAAGCCAGATCGGATAAAATGATCAGATTTTGCTGCTTCGCCAGTTGCACGGCTTCCTTGTAAAAATCAAGGCTGGCGACCATAGCGGTTGGATTTGACGGATAATTCAAAACCATGGCGATGGGCTTGGGAACCGTATGTTTGCATGCCCGTGAGACAGAGCCAAGAAACTCATCGCCATTGCTGGCCGGCAGATGACGAATGGATGCGCCGGAAATGATAAAGCCAAATTCGTGGATCGGATAAGTCGGGTTGGGGGTTAAAATGATATCGCCTGGCGCGGTGATGGCCTGCGCCATGTTCGCGAAGCCTTCCTTTGAACCAAGAGTGGCAACGACTTGCGTTTCCGGATCGAGCCTGACGCCAAAACGGCGTTCATAGTAGGCGGTTTGCGCACGACGTAGACCGATTATTCCTTTTGATGCCGAATAACGGTGCACGCGTGGTTTCCCGACCGTTTCAACAAGCTTGTCAACGATATGTTGCGGCGTCTGCATGTCCGGATTGCCCATGCCGAGATCTATGATATCGGCTCCTGCCGCACGCGCTTTTGCCTTCAGGGCATTAACCTCTGCAAAAACATAAGGTGGAAGACGTTTAATGCGGTGGAAATCCTCAATCACAGCAACCTCACTGACTGGTAAATGCAAACAATCCTGAAACCGCTTAACCAGGCTCTGCCGTCAGTCGAGCCAAACCGGCTCCAGCCTGGTGCGGCTGACGGCAGATCCTGGGGCGCATAATGTTTAAGCGCGAACAACTGACACCGTCCAGCATACCAGCCATAATAATTTAATGATATCGTATTGCATTCACAGGCCAATCATAATACAAAGAGTCAGAGTTTTTTTATAAGTTATTAATATAGTTTGATTTAAATAAGTTGTACTTCTCAAGAGACGTATATGTTGCATCAACAGGCTGTTTATCTGAACAAAGCCGTTGATATCTTTTGCCTTGATCAGCCCCGGCAGTTTGAATTTCAGATGAACCGATAAGATCTATCATGTCTCAAATAACACCAGAATTCAGCCTGACGCCACCTCAGGAATTTGCTTTCAGTATGCTGCAGCTCTTTGAGGAGGGCAGCAAGGTAATGGTTGAAGCAAGCCGTCACACGGATCAGATAGCCTCTCCCTTATCAATTGCGCAGAAAATTGTCGACGCCTCTCAGACAATGCGCGATATTGCGCAGGACTGGATGTCGGAGCCTGCCAGGCTTGCTGAAGCGCAGGCCGAGCTCATGCAGGGATATGTTAACATTTGGCACAATACCGCTCAGTGCATGATGGGGCAGGAGCCTGTGGTGGAACCCAAGACGGGGGATCATCGCTTCAAAGATCCTGAGTGGTCAAGCAATCCATATTTCGACTATTGGAAACAGATGTATCTTCTGACCAGCAATTGGGCGGAAGACGTACTTGAAAAGACAAACGGCCTCGACGACGAAGAAAAGCATAAAGCAAGGTTTGCTCTGCACCAGACCACAAGTGCGCTGTCACCGGCTAACTTTCCGCTGACCAACCCTGAGGTCATGCGCACAACCCTGGAGACAAAAGGCCAGAACCTTGTGAAGGGTATGGGCAACCTGCTCGGCGATCTCAAAAAATCGAACGGCACGCTTAGAATCAGCCAGACAGATACCAGCGCCTTTGAGGTTGGCGGCAACCTTGCCGTTACGCCTGGTAAAATAGTCTATCAGAACGATATCATGCAGTTGATTCAGTATGCGCCGGCCACTGAAAAGGTGCATCGCACGCCTTTGCTTATTGTGCCGCCATGGATTAACAAATTCTATATTCTGGATCTGACGCAATCAAAATCGTTTATCAGATACATTGTCGACCAGGGTTTTACGGTATTTGTGGTTTCCTGGGCCAATCCGGATGAAAAAATGGCCGGGCAGACCTTTGAAAATTACATGCGCGACGGCATCCTGACGGCGGCGCAGGCTGTGCAGCGCGAAACCGGCGAAGGCCAATGCAACGTGCTTGGATATTGCATCGGCGGTACGCTGCTTGCTGCAACGCTCGCCTATCTTGCTGGCCGTGATGAAAAACCATTTGGTTCTGCAACATTTCTAACGACCCAGATCGATTTTACTAAAGCCGGCGATTTGAAGATTTTTATTGACGACCTCCAGCTTAATGCGCTTGAAGCTATGATGCACCAACAGGGCTACCTTGATGGTGCGCAGATGGCCGGCGTATTCAATATGCTGCGCCCGCGCGATCTGATCTGGCCCTATGTCATCAATAATTACATGCTTGGTAAAAAACCATTTGCGTTCGATATTCTGTACTGGAACCAGGATTCGACCAGGATGGCGGCCGCCAATCACCAGTTCTATCTCCGCTCCTTCTATATGGAGAATAAACTGGCCAGGGGTGAAATGTCACTCGGTGGTGTCGATCTTGACATGTCCAGGGTTACTCTGCCGGTCTATGAGCTGGCAACGCGCGAAGATCATATTGCGCCGGCTCAGTCCGTCCTGAAGGGGGCCAAGCTGTTTGGCGGGCCCGTTGAATACGTTCTGGCCGGCTCCGGTCATATTGCTGGTGTGCTCAACCCGCCGAACAAGGAGCGTATCAAGTATCAGTACTGGACCAACCCAAACGGGCTGAAATGCGACACAATCGACCACTGGCTTAAAACTGCTGCTGAAACGCCTGGGTCATGGTGGGGACATTGGGCCGAATGGCTGGCCGGCTATTCGGGCGATAAAGTGGCTGCACGGACACCGGGACAAGTCCTGGAGATCATCGAAGACGCCCCAGGCACTTACGTTAAAGTAAGCTTTTGACCAGCTCGCGTCGAGCGGCCGGTTGCTATAGATTTTACGATCATCTGTCGTGATTTTCTATCGTATGCAGGCACATCTACATGCCCCGTATTGTTTGTGAGGCGTTGAGGTAACCGGTTCTTTGGATTATCAGCACGCTGTTAAAGAACAGAACGTTCATTGCCTGTATCTGTATCTGTATCTGTATCTGTATCTTGATTTTTCCGGGTGCCCATAGACGGGTTAAAGACTGTTGACCGGCACCTTGAGGAACGTTCTGCCTTGTGCATCTTCGGGCGGCAGTCTGCCGGCGCGCATATTTACCTGCAATGACGGAATGATGAGTCTAGGCATGTCAAGCTCTGCATCGCGTGCAGTGCGCATGGCAACGAATTCCTCGCGGGACTTGCCGCCGCCCACGTGAATGTTGTGCTGCCTTTCCTCGCTGACGGTCGTCTCCCAGCGTATTTCACGACCATTCGGCCCGTAATCGTGGCACATAAAAAGGCGCGTTTCACCAGGCAGGGCAAGAATTTTGTGGATCGAGTCGTAAAGGACACCGGCGTCGCCGCCGGGAAAATCGGCGCGGGCGCTGCCGCCGTCCGGCATGAAAAGTGTGTCGCCGATAAAGGCTGCATCGCCGATCACGTGCGTCATGCAGGCCGGCGTATGGCCGGGGGTCGCCATGGCAAAGGCGGTCATAGTGCCGATCTGATACGTGTCACCGTCGACAAAAAGACGATCAAACTGGCTGCCGTCGCGCTGAAATTCGGTACCTTCGTTGAAAATTTTGCCGAAGGTGTCCTGCACGACTGTAATCTTGTCGCCAATGCCGACCTTGCCGCCGAGCTTTTGCTGGATGTAAGGGGCGGCTGATAAATGATCCGCATGCACGTGTGTTTCGATCAGCCATTCAAGGTGCAGACCCCGCTCCTGAATTTTCGCGATTATTGCATCTGCATGCTCAAAGGTGATGCGTCCGGCCGCGTAGTCGATATCCATGACGCTGTCGATAATCGCGCAGGCGTTAGACGCCGGATCTTTGACGATGTAGGAAATTGTGTTGGTTGCCGCGTCGAAGAAACCTCTAATATCCGGCTTCACGTCCATGTTGACGTGAAATTTATTAATTTGATGCTGAGCCATTTACTACTCTCATCTAAGCGGCTGGTGCCTTTTACGCATACGCAGCAGAATGGTTTATATGCCGGTGTGTACGGGCTGATGTTTTGCAATAGTTATACCTGTAAAATAACGTTTTGCAGCACGCTACAAAGTCCATATATAATTTCCGCTAAACGCATAATCTGTCATACGTAAAGCTTACTATCCAGGTCGTTTGCGCTCAGGCAACCAATGCAATGACAACGGCCATGCCGACAGCGCCCCAGACAATCGTATTAATGAACATACGGAAAATCATGCGATTTTCGTCGTTATTCATGCCCAGGGCGTCGGCAGCCATATCGCCTGGAGACAGAAACTTCAGCATTGCGGGCCTCCCGTGAATATAAAAGTCTGTGTATACATCTACGAGATTACGTATTGCACATGTTTTTGCAGGCAAGATAAAATTAACAAGACACGTCATGCTTTTTATTGTCGCACTTACTCGTGCGGTTGCCCCAAACTGATGCGGATACCGCTCACATCGGCATAATGAGGGCAGTGGAACGCGCCGCGAATTGGAGCACACCTTGACATTGCCAACTGTCTGAGGCGCCGCGTTAAAACGCGTTAAACACTGATACAGACCACGAGTGCTGTGATCCTAAGTCATGGCCGGCCGTGCAGATCATATCATCTATCTTCGATGTGATGTAATACTTCTTACACATGGTAATTATACACTGTTATATAGTATTTTTCCAGACACATTAAATTAGCCTTGATCATTAACCGTTTTGAGCTGACATAGATGCAATCTAGAGAATCCTACGCCCGGGGAAATTCATGTTGCGCTTGATCATTGCCGTGCTTTTGTTCACGTCTTCGTCTTATATTGCCAAGGCTCAAAACTGCAGTCCCAATAAAGCAGGCCTACCTGTCAGCCGCCACGTTCAAATTGATACATCCCAGGGGCCGATTTTTGGCGCTATCGTACGCTATGCAGCAGAACCAGATTTTTTAAAGCCGAAGGAAGTTGTGCTGACCTTTGACGATGGCCCGTCTCCGAGGATTACGCGTTCCATATTGCAAACGCTGGATCGTTTCTGCGTAAAAGCCACGTTTTTTCCAGTTGGCCGGATGGCGCTTACACATTCGTCTGTTATGCGGGAGATTGCAGAAGGAGGCCATACAATCGGGACGCATACGTGGAGCCATCCCAACAATCTGCGTAAACTTTCCAGAGCCGAATTCATTGAAGAGCTCGAAAAAGGTTTTGCATCAATTGCATTGGCATCAGGGCAGGCTATAGCACCGTTCTTCCGCTTTCCCGGCCTTAACGACGATGCACGCGCGCTTAAGTATCTGCAAAAGCGCGGCGTTGCAACGTTTTCGGTCGATGTCGTTTCAGAGGACAGTTATACCAGAGATGCCGATCAGCTGGTAAAGACTACGTTATCACGTGTGACGAGACGTAATGGCGGTATTTTGTTGTTCCATGACATTAAAAGTTCGACAGCCAAGGCCTTGCCACATATCCTTGAGGGCCTTGCAAAACGTGGATTTCGCATTGTTCATCTCACCTCTAAATTTGCACTGACGCCGCTTGGTTCTTACGAGCAGGATTTCAGCCGCTTTGTGGAGAAAAAGCGCTCCAGGCGCCCCGTGTCAGTGTCAATGAACGGTCTGCAGGGGACTATCCGTCCGTCGCTCGAGACAGAGCCATCGCTCTATGTGCCGCCGGTTACATTCCTCACGCCAGGGCGCAAGGAAATTGAGCTTGCCTCAACCCGCAATGCACGCATCGAAAACCTTACAAAAACGATAAGCTTACGCGGATTGAACGGCTTTATCGATCTTCACGATATGACAAAAAAACAGTAGTTCACGACCTTGACAGCTATAATAGGAGAATTCCAGATGACCGGCACAATTAACGGTGTTTCACGTCGAAGCTTGCTTGCAGGTGCTGCTGGCGTTGCAACAACTGCTGCCATTGCGAGCCAGTCCGACAAAGCTTTTGCCAAGGCGCCGATGGCTGGCACAGCTATGACATCCTTCCGCAGGGTCAAGCTCGGTGACTTTGAAGTAACTGCCGTATTCGATGGTTTTGCCAACGTGCCGAAAGTTTTTCCAATTTTCGGCAACAATCAGTCGGAAGAAAAGGTTGCCGCCCACATGCAGGCCAATTTCCTGCCGGGTGACGCCATGCAGATCGGCTTTACACCAATGGTCGTCAATACCGGCAATGAACTTATCCTGTTCGATACCGGTAACGGTTCGGAGCGCGGCGAAACGCGTGGTCATATCCTTAACTCCCTGGCTGCCGCCGGTTTTTCTGCTGATCAGATCGACGTCGTGGTGATCAGTCATTTCCATCCGGATCATATCGGCGGGATGATTAAAGAAGGTAAAGCGGTATTTCCCAACGCCCGTTATGTAACGGGCGCTGCAGAATATGACTTCTGGACGTCCAAGGATGTGACTGAAAGTTCTGATAAAAGCATGCAGGACCGTTCCAATCTGGTTCAGGCCCAGGTTGTGCCGCTGGCTGAAAAATTTACATTCCTGAAGCCTGGCAACGATGTCGTGACTGGCATCACGTCAATTGAAAACTTTGGCCATACGCCTGGTCATATGGCTTATAACATCGAAAGCAATGGCAAGCGCCTGCTGCTTTGGGCAGATGCCTGCAATCATTACGCTGCATCTCTGCAAAAGCCAGAATGGCACGTTATCTTTGACATGGATAAGGACAAGGCCGTTGCATCACGTCGGAAAATCCTTGATATGGCTGCTGCCGACAAGGTGCCGGCGACCGGTTATCATATGCCATTTCCAGCTATCGGCTTCGTTGAGAAAGTCGGCGATGCCCACCGCTGGGTTCCAATGAGCTATCAGTTTGATCTGTGATCCACGCTCGATCGGGGCCAATGCGTATCGAGCGCACTGCCACGCACTTACGACCTTTCGCCAGCAAGGAGAATTGCCTGGCGGAAGGCTGTGAAGATAAAGAGTTTGAAGAAATTTCAGGTGTAGAAACCTGTCTGTTTCACGGCTCAGTGTTATTTCGTGAAAACATCATACTTAAAGCGAACAATGAACTTTCAAAAAAGCGGATTTCGACGATATGCTTGTCCGCATGCATGTTAATGGTCATTTCTGCCGTAAGATGTCGCCCACTAACGTTGACACGAAATCCGTCAGGCACAAACTGACCGGCAACCTGGCCGCTCAGTTCATGCTTTTTTTCGCTCCACGTCCCGCTTAAAAGATTTCCATCTCGTTTGACGCTGCTTTCAATCTCAACAGCGCCACTCGCGCTGGCACAGCGCAGCACCTGGCGCATTTCAGTCCCATCCGTTTTTTCCAAATGGTACGTTGCGCGGCATTTAACATTCTCAGTTTCGCCATTCTTAAAACCGAGACGGCCGAAGCCAACCCACCATCCTTTAAGCGCTGCAAATGTTTGTACGTTTTCATCAGCTGCGCGCAGATCCGATGCAGCATGCGCACAAAAACAGATGGCGAGCAAAAGCGTTAAGAACCTTTGCATTAAGGAAGTGGTGAAAACTCGACACATTACGATAACAACACCGTATGATAACATATTGCTAATAAGCCTTGACATAATGCCGGAGAATTATCAAGCACAGCAATACCGAATATCAGCCATGCCTCGTGCTCACGATATAATCGCATTGTAAGCACTACGATTTCATTAATCTCCGACACGTTTGTAGCATAATTCAGTCTGATATACAGTCCATCGGTTACAATTATAAAGTCGAGCGCCGAGACAACGGCAGATACCGTTGAAAAAGATTAACGCCTCCGGAGTTCTGTATGTTTCACTCGTTTTTTCCCAAGCCGCGCCTGTTCTTCGGCTCATTTGTTGCCTGGGCGCTCTTTTGCGTCATCCTGTGGTTTTCAGGCGTGCGCGATTGGGGGAGCGCGCTTAGTATCGGCAATCTGATCGGATTTGACTATCCAGTCCCGCTCGCGGAAGAAGCAGACGAAGCAGCCAGGGCAGTATTCACCAATGCGCAGAAATGGGCCGTCAACTTCTGGTATTATCAGTATCTTATTATCTGCTTCGTGGCGTTTACGGCATTCTGGATATGGTACGTCCCTGGCCGGTGGGTCTGGTGGTCGGTCGGCGGCTCCTCGCTGATCATCTTCGTGACCTGGTATCAGGTGCAGGTTGACGTCATGATCAACGAATGGTTCGGCCGCTTTTATGATACGATTCAAAAGGCTTTGACGGCTCCCAACAGCATTGAGCCATGGGAGTTCTGGGGCCATATCTGGACGTTTCTCACAATCGTCATGATCTATATGGTCGTTTATGTGCTCAATAACTTTTTCAGCAAGCATTATACGTTCCGCTGGCGCACTGCTATGAACGACTATTACATGGAGCGTTGGCAGCGCATTCGGCACATTGAGGGCGCATCGCAAAGGGTTCAGGAAGATACCATGCGATTTGCTTCGATTATGGAGGGCCTGGGCGTTAGATTTCTTGATGCAATCATGACATTGCTTGCTTTTCTGCCAATTCTCTGGGCGCTCTCGGATCAGGTGAAAGTACTTCCACTCTTCGGGGAAGTCCCCAAGGGGCTTGTTTTTGTGGCACTCATCTGGGCTCTGGGCGGAACGGCCCTGTTAGCAGCTGTCGGCGTCAAGCTGCCAGG
>CAWUIN010000063.1:0-16862 GCA_963922535.1 uncultured Hyphomicrobiaceae bacterium
AATTCCCTTAAAAATTAGAAATTCAGGCTGTTTGCACAGTTTTGCAATTACCTCAGAATTAAAACGTTTATTTTGGCAGGCGTCCTTGTTGATGTGTTATTGCTTATGTGTGAGTTTTGCGAATCGGCAAAATTGCTTATGATTGACAACGCATTCTGTTATTCTGTCAGCTGATACAGGCAAATTTGATGGGATATGCAGAAGCATCGGACAATCTGTAGGATCAAACCAATGCCTGCACCCTATCCGCATCTCGCTGAATACCTGAATGCCATCGCCGCTGAACGCGGCGCTTCACCCAACACGCTGGAAGCTTATGAACGTGATCTCAGCCATTTCTTTGAGGATCTGGCACACCGCAATATCGCACTTGCGGATCTCAGGCCATCGCATGTTTCCGCTTATCTGCAGCACATTTCAAGCGAGGGTTTCGCCGCGAGTTCAAGTGCCCGCAGGCTTTCCGCTATCCGGCAGTTTCTGAAATTCCTCGTTGCCGATGGCTTGCTCGCCGAAAATCCGGCGGATGGTATTGCAACACCCAAAAAGAAAAGAAAACTACCCGGCACATTGTCCGTTGCCGAGGTTGACCGATTACTGGAAACCTCCAAAACGCGTATTGACGGCCTTTCCGGCCGTGAACGCTATATCGCGCTGCGCCTCAACTGCCTGATGGAAATACTCTACGCAACCGGCATGCGCGTGACGGAGCTTGTCTCGTTGCCGCGTAGCGTCCTCAAAGGCGATAAACGTATTCTCACCATCATCGGCAAAGGCCGCCGTGAACGCCAGGTTCCATTAAACGCGTCGGCGCGTGCGGCGCTGGAGCGTTATCTTTTTATGGGCGACAGCCAGGAAGACGGCGTGCCACGCCAGTGGAAGACATCGAAGTGGCTGTTTCCAGCCCGTAGCGCTGAAGGCTACCTGCCACGCCAGCGCTTCGCCACGGAGCTTAAACAGCTTGCCGAAGAAACAGGCATTGATCCATCTTGCGTAAGCCCTCACATCCTGCGGCATGCTTTCGCAAGTCACCTGCTGGATCGCGGCGCGGATCTGAGAGCAGTGCAGAAACTTCTTGGCCATGTTGATATCTCAACAACCGAAATATACACGCATGTTCTTGCAGAACGCCTCAAAACACTTGTCCAAAATCATCATCCATTGGCAAAGACGCCATTTTTTACGCAAACCCCTCCCAAGGTTGCATAACCACCTAAGTGTGCACACCTCGAAGGGTAAATTCAGCATATATCCACCTTAAACTTGACAAGCCGCCTTCAAATCTTGTCTGATTTAAACATAAGTAAAAGAAATAACCGGCGGGTGTCAGGTGCAAACCAATAATATTCGCACATATCTGGATTTCGAAAAGCCGATTGCAGAGCTTGAGAGTAAAATCGCAGACCTTGAGGCGATCAGTAACGATGATTCCTCTACCGTCTCCATTTCTGAAGAGATCGAGACGTTGCAGAAAAAGGCGCATGAAGCTCTTACAGATATCTATGCCAAACTCACACCATGGCAGAAAACTCAGGTTGCCCGCCATCCTGAGCGTCCTCACTGCATAGATTTTATAAACGATCTTGTAACAGATTTTACAGCCCTCGCAGGTGATCGCCATTTCTCTGAAGATTCTGCCATTATAGGCGGTCTTGGCCGTATCGGCGAGTGCTCGATCATGCTGATCGGCCATGAAAAAGGCTCCGATACGCAAAGCCGGATCAAGCACAATTTTGGCATGGCCCGCCCGGAAGGCTATCGCAAGGCCGTTCGCCTCATGCAAATGGCTGAGCGCTTTAAACTTCCCGTCGTCACGATTGTCGACACTGCCGGCGCCTACCCCGGCGTTGGTGCTGAAGAGCGCGGCCAGGCTGGAGCCATTGCCCGCTCAACCGATTGCTGTTTATCGCTTGGCGTGCCGATTATATCGCTGGTCGTCGGGGAAGGCGGGTCGGGCGGTGCAATTGCGATTGCGACGGCCAATCGCGTGCTGATGCTTGAACATGCCATCTACACCGTCGCCTCGCCGGAAGCCGCAGCCTCAATTCTATGGCGCGATTCCGATCGTGCCATAGATGCTGCAACCAACATGAAGATTACGGCTCAGGATCTGCTGGAAATGAAGGTGATCGACGGTATTATCAAGGAACCGATCGGCGGCGCCCATCGGGATACAAAAGCTACAACCAAAGCCGCCGGTGAGGCTATTGAAATCGCTCTTGCCGAGTTTAGCGAATTGACAGCAGACGAAATTTGCCAGCATCGCCAAGACCGCTTTTTAGACATCGGCCGGTCGTTGTAAACGAGCAACATACAACGCGTGATAGTCATGTATCTTATTATCACAGGAATATGAAATTCTGAGATTTACGAGATAATAATCAATCAATACAATGATATTTATCGTATTCTAAAGTACCGCATTTTTTATTAAAAATAAAATATCAATATTTTTACCTTGACCTTGTCGCTTTCTCGGGACATAACGCATTACGCTTCAAAATACTGGAGATTATGGCGCATGCAGGAACAACCAAGACGACATATGCTGGATGAGACGGCAAATGGCGCTTGGCAATGTTTAAGCGTCAATCATGGCACCACACATACGACAAATTTATGACCTGTGGATATTCAGTCAGCGCGTGATATCGCTGCTTTTCACAGCATAATTGATGTGTGAAATGCGAAGTTTACCAGCTTCCGCACGCCAATAACGGCACATTCAGCAGACATTCCGAATAATCTACGCGAATTGTGCGTGCTTTAACGCATCAAATTCGCATGTGATTTAAAATTGAGAATTTCAGCATTTCTGAAATTTTCGAAACGATTTCGCATGCCTGTGTAGTTCAGATAAACGCGGCATATTATTTTTAAAAATAAATATGCCAGAAAAATCGAGAAAAAAACATGGTTAGCTATGCAAATCAGCAGGCAGCAAGCCAGCGTGAGCGTGTTCTCGAAAAACAGATCAAGCGTTTCGCAAAAAGCTATCAGCGCCGCCTGCGCAAATTGGTGAAGACGTCCAGCCGTTTGGGGGATCTGCTCTATTCATTCCCAGCCGTGGCTTTCGCGATTGTATCAGGCCTTGGCGATCACAATCGTCGTGGTGAGGCCGTTCGCCTTGTTAAGGACGGTGCGAACCTCAGAAAGGTTGCGGCGGCTTTGCAACTTCCATACTGGACACGACACCTGCCACCGGAAGCTTTCACGGTTGATCTTGCACACTTGCCAGACGGGCCAGATTACAACCGCAGGATTGTTAACTTGATTCCAGAAGATCCAAACGCGGCAGCAATGTGGCTCTCATGGCTGCAGGCAGCCTACGCCGGCTGTGACGATGACTTCGCATTGTGGCTTGCCAGCCAGAAAATCTACGCCGCACGTTGGCAGGCCAACCCGGCTGCGACACCAGTCTTGCCGCTTGCAACATTTGCATGGTTTTCCTCTCACGGCAACGGATCGGCTAGGCATCTGATACAGGAACCATGGCACCATAAGATGGGCCTCGGCAATGCCATTACCAATATGGTGAACTGGTTTGACCGCGTGCTTCTTGATTTGACGCGAGCCGATACCAGACGTGGACCAGGGCGTTATTCAAAGCGCAGGAAAATGAACCAGTACAGTCTCGTACCACTTGTCACGGCACGCGATCTTTATGAGGAAGGTGAGAAAATGAACCACTGTGTTGCAACATACACTTCGGCTGTGGCGCAAGGACATTGCAAGATCTTCTCGGTGCAGCGTTATGGTCGCCGCATCGCAACGTTAGAAATCCGTTGGTCACATGGCCAGTGTGCGCAGCCAATTATCAATCAGCTCCTCGGCCATTCAAACGCGGCCGTTGACAGCGATGTTTACCTGGCAGTCGGAGACTGGCTGAAGCAGAACCAGGGCATGGTCTCAACACCAAACGCTGCGCGCTTTAGCCAGAACCTGGACGAAACGCGCTGGCGTTCCTTCTGGGCAGCCTATATCGCAGAAAAAGGTGCTGGGGCCGGTGTGGCCACACGTCCGGACGGAAATCTGGTGGCAAAACTCTGCCGCGACATAGATGCTCTCAAACTCTTACCGCAAAGACGGATTGTTTGAGAGTGATCGTATCTATACCCTTATTTATGTCCGGCCTCGCAGGCCTGCATAGACGCCCTGTATATGCAGGTCTCATAGAATGGATTATATCTATGCCAACGTCATGCTGGCGCGCCGATCACCAACGTCCAGAAAGTACGGAATTCCGTATTTGCATCGTAAACCAGTGCAACACCAATGTGCTCGGCATCCTGCAGAAGCAGATTTTTGTTATGGCCTTCACTTTTTTTCCAGCCGGCCATAACTTCCTCAAAGGTCTTTTGGCCGGTTCCGACATTTTCAGCAGCAAGGCGCGCATGGTATCCGGACCGCTTGACACGCTCCCATGGATTGGAGCCATCTGAGCCGAAATGCGAAATCCGATCCCATGTTGCAAGGTCGCGTGAGTGTGTTTTTGCAGCCTTGGTTAACAAGGCATCGAGACGTAATGGCTTTAAGCCATTTTCACTGCGATATGAATTGATCAGGTGTAAAGCCTGTGCCGCATCCAGTTGTATCCGCCCGTAACTGCGATCGGCAAACGCGCCTGCCGGTGCCTTGGTGTACGATCCATCAGGTGCACGGTCCCGTTGCGTATGAGAACTCTTTGCAACAGTCTTTTTTCTCTGACGATCATCCGGCGCGGCAAAACTGCCTGTTGGTCTACCGGGAGAAGCAGATGGAGTCCGGCTGTCGTTAAGGCCGAAGGAATATGAACTGGGAGATATACTACACCCTGTCACGGCCAGGAGTGCCATACCCAAGACGATCATTTTTATGCGCAATGTTTTCCCCGTATACATAAATATGCCCTAATATGCCCTGTTTCAGAACTATTCACTGCTGAAACTCCCGTAAACTTTCTACTTACCACCTACTTATGCAATGTAATCACCAATTTTATGATACTTTCAAAAAAAGATGTTTAAATCTTAGTATTACGCCATGTATTTAGGATGCCTATCAAAATAAAAAACTTCAATTTTCTAAGTCAAAGTCATATATCGCAGGCTAGTTAACCTTCAAAATCAAATTTCTTTATTTTGGTAAGATTCGTAGTTGGCACATACCACTATAGTGACTAATCGAGATAACTTTGTCTGCATTTAGGCAATGCAACACCGGCAGCAAGACAAAGCAGGATGTTACCGGGATTCACAACCACTCGTGCAACATTTACCCCAATGCGTGGCGCACAGGTCACAGCCGAAGATTTCATAAGATACTTCCTGGCTTGAGGTTAGACCGTGTCGTCAATTAGGGCACCCTTAGCGAGGAAAATCAATTTGATTGTGCTCCGTAATAAAGCATGACGATATGCTGGGCTTCAGCGAAAAACAACCAGCGCTCGACTAACACACCTAATGAAGCTGAGAATACTGAGATAAAACCTAAGACCACTGCAAAGCCTGGCGTGGCAACCAACAGCGCAAGCAGGCAGAGAGCTGGAATGACAAACAAGCCGATCGTTGCAAGCAGACGTAACTTTTCGGCATGCTTGCGGGCAATCTGATAGCCCATTTCGCGCATGACGAAATTGGCTTGTGTATGCGGCTCTTCTAAAACGCGCACCTGGCCGAAACGCGCGAGCCCCGTCGCATCGCCTGCCGTGTGGGTATGAGGCGCGCTGTCGATCTGTTCCCAATAAACGGCTTTCATCAGCCACGCGACACAAATGACAGCAAGCCCGAGCCAGATGATATTTTTCTCGACGTTGAACCAGAACGTGATCAGCCCATTGAGGACAACAGCTCCCGTGAGCAGGGCCAGTATACAGTAAATCGGTGCAACGAGCGGATGATGCCAGGCCTTGACGGTTGTCAGGCAGGCGTAGATCATGCCCGTACACCAAACGGTCACCCCAGCGCCCAACATAGTGAGACCGGCGGCAACGGCATAAATCCCGGAAACATCCTCAAACACACCCCATCCAACGGCAAGCAGCATGGCAGGAATATAGGTCACAACCGCTGCAACACCTTCACGCGACAACCAAGACGTTCGCCACTGCGAGAAAGCGCGCCATGCACGTTCAGGACGGCCCAGATGCAACGTCGAAGATAAAAGCCCCAGTGTGATCATGAGCAGCGCGGCCCCGAACGCAATAGAACCGAACACCCCATCCATGGCGATGCTACCGCTGAGCCCGGCCGCCGCAAGCCAGAAGAGCAAGCCGTAGCCCATCCCCGATAATGTTGTAAAAATGATCACCGAATACGCTGGATGCATTGGCGATATCCCTACCGAGAAAGCATCTTGTCGGCCCAACGGAAGAACCTGTCAGCGATATCCTGATCGTTGTCATCAGCCGAAGACAATGCAGCAGATACCGGCACAGTGCTTGCATCACGCCGGGGGCGTGGCGGCAAATATTGATTAACCGGTTTATAACCCGTCTCAGGCATAAGGCCGTAGCCATCACGTTCCGCCACTAATTTCGAGACCTCACTTGTGGGATCGCCAAGATCGCCGAAATGGCGGGCACCGGTCGGACAGGCCCGCACGCACGCCGGGACACGGTCTTCTTCATCAAGCGTTTGATTGTAAATACGGTCCACACAAAGAGTACATTTTTTCATAACGCCATGATGAGGATCGTATTCGCGCGCACCGTAAGGACATGCCCAGGAGCACAGTTTACAACCAATGCACGTGTCTGGATTAACCAGCACGATACCATCTTCCGCGCGCTTGTAAGAAGCGCCGGTTGGGCAGACCGTGACGCACGCCGGCTCCTCACAATGCATGCAGGAGCGCGGAAAATGCACCGTCCGGGAGGTCGCGTCGCTTACAACTTCATAACCATGGATACGATTGAGCCAGACGCCATCCGGATCGGAACCGTAAGGGTCTGCATCTGAAAGCGGCGCAGAGTATCCCCCTGTATTCCATTCCTTGCAACTGGTTGCACAGGCCTGACAACCGACACAGGTGTCAAGATCAATGACCAATCCAAGCTTCTTTTCCGTGGACGAGGGCAGCACTGTCATGCTCAGGTTTTCCCATCATTCTTGAAGCTTTCCCCGAAAGCCAGAAATTTCGGTGGCTTTCGATCTGTTCCAATCCCTATTGGCTCAAACTGCGGCCAGGTTTCATCGATCTCCACATCGCCAGCCTTCTCGATGCGCACGCGCAGATCGTACCATGCAGCCTGCCCGGTAATCGGATCGCTGTTAGCAAATCTGTAACCGCCTTCTTTTTCGGGCAGCAACTCAGATATCAGATGGTTGAGCAGAAAACCTTTTTTAGCCTCGGGTGCGTCCTTTGAAAGCCCCCATGTGCCGCTGCGTTTGCCAATTGCATTCCAGGTCCACACGGTATCTTCATTAACGCCCTCCATCAACCGCACCTGCGCCTTAACGCGGCCGATGGCACTGACAATCCAAACCCAGCCATCATCGGACACATCGAGTTCTTGCGCACGCTTCCGGCTGATGTAAAGGCGGTTAAAGCCGTGGATCTGCCGCAGCCATGCATTTTGCGATCCCCAGGAATGATACATCGCCATAGGCCGCTGCGTGACGGCATGCATCGGAAAGGCCTCTTCGTCCAGGTGAGCGCCCTCAAACGGCGGATACCAGAACGCAATCGGGTCAAAAAATCGTTTGATCCTTTCACGGTGACTGTCCGGCGGCTGGATCGCGCCATGTCCTTCTGCTGCAAGACGAAACCTTTGCAATGGCTCCAGGTACAGCTGAAACGTTATCGGCTGAGCCGCGTCGATAAATCCAACGCTTACCGCCCAGTCTAAATAATCCTTGTTCACATGCTTGAAATAGCGTTGGGCCGGCTCCAGTTCATGAGCATAAAAACAACCATTCTCAATGTATAATTGCAGCTGGTTCGGGTTCGCCTCCCCTATCCCGTACAATGTGCCATCCTGCCCACGATATCCGGCAAGCGGCCCAATGCCTGGGGCACGCTCATGGTTGACGATGTAATCGGCATAACCGCCGGGGTATCTGGGTTCCCCCGTCTCATTGACGAAGCCCGGCAGCTTCAGCCGTGCCCCAAGGTCCAGGAGCACCGTCTGAAAGGCCCGCACATTCCGGTCCGGCTCAATCACCGGCTGGCGTATCGCGTCAGCTGGCGCATCAGGGTCTGAAATCGGCCGGTCGAGCATGGAAATGCAGTCCCACCGTTCCAGGTATGTCGTATCGGGCAGGATCAGATCAGCATAAGGCACCATCTCGGAATAATAAGCATCCGAATAAATAATCTTTGGGATTTTGTAGTCGCCGGTCTCCGTATCCGTCTCGGTGAGATAACGCAGCACGGCCGGAATATTCATCGATGAGTTCCAGCTCATGTTTGCCATATACATGAACAGAACATCTAGTCCGTAGGGATCTGCGTTGGCAGCGTTGGTCAACACCATGTGCATCAGGCCATGGGCGGCAATCGGTGCATCCCATGAATAAGCCTTATCAATCCTGAGGGGCTGGCCATCGCTATCGACAAGCAGGTCCTGCGGGCTGGTTGGAAAACCAAGCAGTGCTCCTTGAAGTGGCGTTTCCGGTTTCACAGTGCCTGCTCTGCCGGCCGGCTTGAGCGGTGGCGGTGCCGGGCGCGGGAACGGCGCCTTGTAGCGAAAACCTCCTGGCGCATCGATTGTGCCAAGCAGGATCTGCAGCAGATGCAGCATGCGGCAGGTCTGAAAACCATTGGAATGCGCCGAAATTCCGCGCATGGCATGGAACGACACCGGCCGGCCGATCATCTTTTCGTGGCGGCGGCCCGCCCAGTCTGTCCAGGGGATATCCAGTTCGACGTTGGAATTAAATGCTGCATTGGCAAGTTCCCCCGCGATGCGCCGGATTGTGGACGCAGCAACGCCAGTGATTTTTTCCGCCTCCTCCGGCGCATAGGCTCCCGACAGAAAACGATGCGCGATCAATTCAAACGCCGGCACCGCCTTGCGGCCATCGCTCAAGGTCACCTCACCCGTCAGTGCAGGTGAGATGTCAGTTTGTGTAGCCTCCACCACACGAGCGCTCGCCCTGTCGAAACAAAGCGGCTTACCGTCCTCGGTTCGGGCGATAAGGCCGTGATCCCGGGCCCCTTCATCCTGAATAACCAGCCACGGAGCATTGGTAAAGCTCACCAGCGATTGCAGGTCGATCTTTTCATTGATCAGGAGTTCCCGGATTAGTGCCGCGATAAACATGCCGTCCGTACCCGGCTTGATGCCGATCCATTCGTCCGCAATGGCACCGTAGCCCGAACGCACCGGGTTGACGGCCACGAATTTCACGCCCTTGCCCTTGAGCCTGCCAAGCGCCATCTTGATCGGGTTAGAGCCATGATCCTCGGCGACGCCGAACATCATGAAATACCTGGTATGCTCCCAATCCGGCTCGCCAAACTCCCAGAACGACCCGCCAAATGTATAAAGGCCGGCAGCCGCCATGTTGACGGAGCAGAATCCGCCATGGGCGGCAAAGTTCGGTGTGCCAAACTGCTGTGCGAACCATCCTGTCAGAGCCTGGCTCTGATCGCGCCCGGTGAACAGCGCAAACCTTTGCGGATCACGCTTGCGTACATCCGCCAGCCACTCCGCGGCAAGGCCCAGGGCCTCATCCCAGCTGATTTCCTCGAATTCATTGGAGCCGCGGGAACCAACACGCTTAAGCGGTGCAGTCAGCCGGGCCGGCGAGTAGTGCTGCATGATGCCGGCAGAGCCTTTGCCGCACAGCACGCCCTTGTTGACAGGATGATCGCGATTCCCCTCAATGTAGCGGACAGTCCCATCTTTCAGATAAACTTTAATTCCGCAGCGGCAGGCACACATATAGCATGTGGTTGTCTTAACCTCATCACCAACCGGCGCGTTCACATCTACCTTCGGTTCGGCCTGTGCCATCTGATCGCTTTCCCTTAAGCTTATTCTAAATACCTAACAGTCTCAGCCGCAGGAAGCAAACCGGTTAACAAGCCCTGGTGATTTGTATCGCTTAAATATCGGGTCAAGACGGCCCGGATTTTAAGCGCTGCGATAAAGCTTGGTCAGTGAGAATTCGCGATGGCCAAGCGCTTCAGCGGCTGTAAAACGTCCGTTGGCGGTGCGGATAATCATATCAATCAAGGCATCTCCCGCCTGGTCGACGGTCTGTTCGCGCTTTAAAATGCCCGTCACATCGACATCGATGTGTTCCCGCATCGTCCTCAGCGTGCGTGGATTGCCGCAGATTTTGATGACTGGTACAATTGGGTTACCGACAACATTGCCCTGCCCGGTCGGGAACGTATGGACAACATACCCTGCAGCCGCCATCAAGGTGACGCATTCAGCCGCCGCGGAAGACGTATCCATATAATAAAGGCCTGGTCCTTTCTCTGGCCGCTCGGCAGGGCCCACGGCATCGATGTAAGCTGAAGTGCGACCGATTTTTTCCAGATTGCCAAGCGCCTTTTCTTCGATGGTGGTCAGTCCCCCGAGAATATTACCTTTGGTCGGCTGGCTATCGGAGAGATCGTCGGTCTTATGTGCAAAGATGACGTCATCGTTATAGGACTGCCAGATCTTTCTGAACTTTGCTCCCGCTTCCGGCGTTGCAGCACGGCGTTCGCAGATGTGCTCAGCACCGGTAATCTCAGAGGTCTCGCCAAAACAGCCGTAAATGCCATGCGGCAGTAGCTTGTCGTACATGTTGCCGACGGTGGGGCACGACGCCAGGCCGGTGGTGGTATCGCTCTCGCCGCATTTGGTGGAAATCCAAAGCTCCGACAGTTTACAGGGCTCTTTTTGCAATTCGGTTGACCAGTGGACGAACTCCATGGCTTTCCATCCTGCAGTGCGGATTGTCTCGAAGTCACCGTTCTGCTCGATCGAGAAGCCGGCAACCGGCTTGCCCGTTTCAGCGATCCCGTCCGTGACAACCTTCGTCCACTCCGGTTCGATGCCGATGACGACAACAGCAGCAACGTTGGGATTGGCGCCGGTGCCGATCAGCGTGCGGAAATGAAGATCGAGGTCTTCGCCGAATTGCAGGCGCCCGTAAGAATGCGGGATGGCCATAGTACCTTTGACGTTGTTTGCCACCGCTTCGCACGCGGCATTGGAAATATCGTCCACCGGCAGGATCAACACATGGTTGCGCACGCCAATGCGGCCATTCTCACGCCGCCAGGCATTGATTGTCTGATTGGAAAAATTGCCTGACATTGCTACCACCTCTTAGTCTTGCAGTTGTGCACATGGACGTGTTCGCCCTGCTTGACCGGCGCAATCATGCGCCCCATGTCTTCGCCATACTTGATGACGGTATCACCCTCGGCGAGATCCTTGATGGCAACCTTGTGGCCGATTGGAATATCGGCCCTGGCCGTAATCCGGAAATCGGAATTGTCGTGGGTTACAACACAGAGCATGTCTGTGCCGGCCTTCAACCCCTCGACAACGACAACGCCAACGTTGTCTCCATTTTCATGCACCAGTAACTGAGGGATACTCACTCTGCGATCTCCTTATTGCATCTTTAATTCAGGGCTTTAAAATAATTTTCGGCGCATTGGCCAAACCGTCGTTGATTTCGTGAAATGCAGCCGGCCCATCGGCAAGCGGGCGCACATCGAGCCAATCGGCAGCGCCCAGCTCACCATTGAAGAGCGCCGTGGCGGTATCGTTAAAATCAGCCACAGAATAGGTATACGTGCCAATAAAGCTAATTTCCTGGAGCGTCATGCGGCGCACATCAAGCCCGCCGGTCGCATCACCAAGCCCGATGTGGACAATAACACCGCCAGCTTTTACTGCCTGACACGCAGCCGCACGCGTGACCGAGAAGCCAACGGCATCGATCACGAGATCAACTGAGGCAGGCCCCGGACCATCTTCGCTAAACGGGTTGAATACCTTAAAATTACCGGCAGCGGTCAGGGCTGGATGACGCCGTTCGCTGGTCTCTGCAAGCCAGATTTCCCGTGGTGCGCGACGCGCCAGGACAAGCGCCGCGCCAAGCCCGATTGCACCGCCGCCGAAAACAAGCACCCTGGCCTCCTCCAGGGAGGTGAACAAAGCCGCTTCCGCCAAACGTACGCCATGCCAACCGCATGCCAAAGGCTCTACAAGGGCTGAAATCTCCGATGAGATGGTGTCAGGAACCGCAACCAGATTGCGCTCAGGCATCGTCAGGTACTGCGCGAAAGCTCCCTGACGTGGCGGCATTGAGATGATCTGGCGCACGGCGCAGAGGTTTTCGCGTCCACTTGTACATGCCGCGCAGCGCTGGCAGGTCACCAGCGGATTGACCGTCACACGCGTTCCAGCACGTGGCCCCGCGACGATCGTGCCCGTCGCCTCGTGCCCCAGGATCAGGGGAGCAGGGCGACGTTCATCGTGGCCGTGCCAGGCATGCATGTCTGACCCGCAGATGCCACATCCTGCAACTTTGATGAGGACGTCTGCCTCGCTCTGGGGTTGAGGCTCAGTGACCTCACGCAATTCCATTGTCCGCGGTCCGGTATAGACGAGGGCTTTCATTTTGCCGTAAACCCTCCATCAACGAATAAGATCTGGCCGGTCACATACCGCGAAGCTTCGGAGCAGAAAAACAGCAAGGGACCTTCGATATCGCGAAGCTCACCATTGCGCCCGATGCAGGTCTGTCCGGCGAGTTGCTGCGACAGAGCCGCATTTGAAAATACCGGGCCGGTCAGTTCGGTCGGAAAAAAGCCGGGGGCCAGTGCGTTGACGTTTATGCCATGGGCTGACCAGGCCTCAGCCATGGCGCGCGTCAGCTGTTCGACGCCGCCCTTCGAGGCCCCGTAGGCGATACCGCCGGGAAATGCGCGGCGCGATTGCAGCGATGCAAAGTTCACGATCCGGCCCCAGCCGCGCTCCTTCATCGCCGGAACAAAAGTCTGGGCGAAAAAGAAAGGAGCGGAAAGATTGAGAGCAATAGTCTGATCCCAGCCATCATCCGTCACATCATCGGCCGTTTGCCGCGTATTGATGCCGGCTGCGTTAATGAGAATATCGGGCGGTCCGAACGGTTCGGCCACAGCCCCTGCGGCTTCCCATATCTCGCCACGATCACCGAGATCCGCGATTACGATGGCGGCGTTGCCTGCGCAGCCATCGCGCCATTCGCGGAGCTTGTCCTCGCGCCGTGCGATGCCGATGACGCTAGCGCCGCGGGCCGCCAGAAAGTTTGCCGCGGCACGGCCAAGTCCGCTGCTTGCACCGGTCACACAAGCAACACGACCCTTAACGTCAAACATTTCGGGGCTGTCCATCATTCGTCGTCAACCGCGCTGAGGTCAAAGTTTTCACCGGGAAAATATTTTGCAAGCCGCATATCGGCCGTGCGCGCATGGGCCTCCATACCTTCAAGGCGCGAAATGCGCGCCGTCGCGCGCGCAATCGAGCGCACCGCCTCGCGCGTCGAGCGCTGCCACGTAACAACCTTCATGTATTTGTGAACCGACAGGCCGCCAGTATAACGCGCCGCACCGGAGGTTGGCAAAACATGGTTCGGGCCGGACGCCTTGTCACCGAATGCAACCGTCGTTTCCTCGCCAAGAAACAGCGATCCGTAGCAACTCAGCCGGGCCAGCCACCAGTCGAGATCAGACGCCTGCACGGTGAGATGCTCTGGTGCGTATTGGTCAGACGTTGCCGCGACTTCCTCCCTCGTTTCACAAACGATGACCTCGGCATAGTCCCGCCACGCAGCCTGCGCATTAGCGCGATTGAGTTCGGGCAGATCCGCGATATACCCTGGCACCAGTTCCATTACACGCTCTGCAAGCGCACGATCAGTTGTCATCAGCCAGACCGGCGAATTGTACCCGTGCTCAGCCTGGCCGACCAGATCGGCAGCCACCATTTCAGCATCTGCGGTTTCATCGGCGATGATCAGGCTGTCGGTGGGACCAGCGAACATGTCGATACCGACACGGCCAAACAGAATGCGCTTTGCTTCGGCAACAAACTGATTGCCGGGGCCGACCAGGATGTCCGATTTCGGCAGGCCGAACAGGCCGAATGCCATGGCCGCGACGCCCTGCACACCACCCAGCGCAAGGATGTCATGGGCCCCGCACAAATCCGCAGTGTAGACGATCGCAGGAGCAATCCCAACGCCCGGGCGCGGCGGCGAACAGGCCGCGATATGCAAACAGCCTGCGACCTTAGCGGTTGTCACGGTCATGATGGCGGATGCGATATGACTATAGCGCCCACCGGGCACATAGCAGCCGGCCGCGTTGCAGGGGATGCTCTTCTGCCCGGCGACAAGCCCTGGAATGATTTCCGTTTCGAAGTCGACAATCGAGTGTTTTTGCGCCTCTGCGAAACGATGAACATTATCGTGGGCGAAACGGATATCGTCTTTAAGTTTTTGCGGGACACGTGCAGCCGCCGCATCGATTTCATCGCGTGTCAGGATGATGTTACCGTCGTACTTATCGAATTGCTCGGCGAAACGCTTTGCCGCTGCCTCTCCTGCATTTTCAATTTCAGAAAGGATCGCGCGAACGGTTTCCTGTACGTCTCCGGCATCGCTCGCCGGCGTTTTCTCTGCTGCCTTGAGATATACAGGTGCCATTTATAACCTCCTATAACCTTCACCCTTATCAATCAGTTTGCAGGCGGCTCTGCCCAACGCGCGTGTGTGAGCGGACCCGGCTCGGCCTGCCCCATCGGAACGTTGAGCTTGCGCCACCAATTCTCTACCTTCATCGCGCCTTCGATATCTTGGTGGCCGTTAAGCGTCACTTTTGACGGGTGTGTCCGCACGCGCGGAATAATGACATTCCGCATGAAGTCGGCCCGTGCCAAAAGACAATTATTAGACCAACTCAGATACTTCGAAGATGTCAAAAAATTGCCATTGTCTGTTTTTCGAATAACGCTTGGATGGCGCAAGCACGGCTGTTCTTCTGAGTAGAGCGCGCAACCGATGAGTTTCGACTTGCGCCAGTCCTCAACTAAACGCCGCAGCCAACTGCTCTGTGAACGCGCGGAAGCCAATTCCGGCCTCTCAGCCAGTGGCTGTTCAAGCTGGAAGTTGCGCATATAACGCTCTCGTCGATCGAATTTTTCGCCTGGCAAACGCCTGGATCGAAGAGAGAATACCGGACAGTCATTTGCTCTCATATCGTCGACGGATCGATTGACGACTGAAACAAAAGTTTCGGCATCGACGATTGGCGGGCAATCGTTTTCCACCAACAGCATGAATTCGCTCGTGCATGCTTCAGCCAGCCCCTTGACACCGCCAAAGATACCGGTGTTGGTGGCGTAGCCAATCGCTTCCAGCCCGAAGTTTTCTGCAATCTCCCGGTCTGCGTCTGTAAGTTCGTTTAAAAATGCCCGCTTTTTAGTAAAGCAGTCCAAAATGCCACGCTTGTGAAATTCTGCCAGTGTACGGCACAGCACATCACGTTGCCGCCAGCACAGAATGGAAAGGGTTACGTCATCGATCGTCATAATGTTTCCATTCGCACCTTAACTGCTTTCTCATCCTGATCATGATCCGCTCAACTTCAATCGTATCGCCGCGGTGTCCCGCTGATTGTTCTTACCTGTAGATTTCCGGGAGCAGCGTCGTGGAGATCGACGGGATGTAGGCAATCAAGAACACAACAATCAGCATAAAGAGGACAAACGGGATAGCGCGTCCTGCGATCTTGACGATCGATTCACCCGTCAGTCCCGACACGACAAAAAGATTGAGGCCAAGCGGTGGCGTGATGAACCCGACCCCCAGCGCGGTAATCATCATCACACAGAACTGTATCTCGTTCATGCCAATCTCATCCGCCAGCGGCTTCAGGATGGGTGCCAGGATTACGATGTTAGGCGTTGTTTCCATCACGCAACCGGCAGCAATAAGAATACCGATCATCAGCAAAATCAGGATATGCGGATCACTCGTTAACGATGTGACCGAGTAAACAAATCCCTGCGGCACCCCCATTACCGCGAGTGTCTGAGCAAGCGGCAGTGAAAATGCAATGATTGGCACAATGACGCCGTTAACCTTGGCCGAACTGACCAGCATTGAAGGAAAGTCCGAAAGTTTCAAGGTGCCAAGAATAAAGCCAAGCATGACCGTGACAATAACGGCAATAGCCCCTGCTTCGGTCGGCGTAAGGCGCCCTGAGAAAATACCGTAGAAAATGATCGCAGGCACCAGAAAAGCATACCAGCCGCGTACAATTGCAATGCCAACGTTGCCGAGCCACTCACCAAACTTTATGGCGCCACCAGATTCGTAAGCGTTCAGGCGATTGACCACGATGTTAGTGATCAAAATCGAAACGAGAATAAGAGTGCCCGGAATAAGTGCTGCCTGAAAGAGCGTAGACGCCGATATCCCAAGCACAAGGCCGATGACTATATAGGCAATCGAAGGAGGAATCAGGATGCCAGTGCAGGCGCCTGAAGCAACAAGCGCACACGCATAAGGGCGTGGATAACCAGATTCGACAAGACGATTGATCGTCATGCGCCCGACTGCTGCCGCACCAGCAGCATCGGAACCTGAAATTGCCGAAAACATACCGCAGACCAGCACCGTTGCTGAACCAAACCCGCCTTTCGTCCAGCTGGTCAGCGCTTCTGCAACGTCGAGAAACTTCCGGCTGAGCCCTGTCCTGACGAGCGCATCGCCGGTCAGAATAAATAAAGGAATTGCAGTCAAAGCAAAGGCGTCGACGCCTTCAAACAAGGTTTCGCCCAGCAATGAGAGCGGCAGCGCCCCCGACCATACCAGCATTAATGTCGCTGCTGCCCCGATTGCGGCCCACACCGGAACACCAAGTGCGGCCAGCACCACAAA
>CAWUIN010000064.1:0-16789 GCA_963922535.1 uncultured Hyphomicrobiaceae bacterium
ACCGGATATCCCTGGATTATGGAGTGTGTCAGTTAATATATGGATTGGTATTACTCTTAACGAGTTCACGGTTTTCATTAATCTCAATGCAGAAGCGGGTATCGGGAAAGCATCACAGATCCGCAGTTCTGAAGCATACAGTAAAGCTTTCGTAAGGCTTGATACAAATAAAAACGGCGTCCTATCGGTTGAAGAGATCCAAAAAGCTTCAAATGCGTCAGACGTCAAAAAAGAGCAGGTCCAGACCAACGCTACAAGCACTGATCAAAATAATGCTGCGCTCAACGTATCGGTGGCAAAAAACGCTATGCCTGCCGTTGCACGAACAAATGTCAATCTGCGAGCTGGACCTGCGACAAGCTATCCTGTTATACGCGTGGTGCCGAAAGGAGCAAAACTGGTCGCAGTCGGTTGTCTTGCCGATCACTCATGGTGCGATGTACGCTTTGCCGGTGATCGCGGCTGGCTTGCTGCGTCGTATATTGTTCTCGCCAACGGTGCCGTTGTTACCCCCGCCGCTCGCCTTCGGGTCGTAAACTTCAACCAGGCTTATTGGCGCAAGTATTATCGTGCCTACCCGTGGTATTCGCGCTGGGGTCATTATTACCGACGTCCAGTTGGCCGGCCTGCCGTTCGTACCGGCTGTGTGGTTGCAGGATGTTCAGGATCTCGGACGGTCACGGGACCAGCGGGTCGCACTTTTCAGAGAAGCATTTCGGTTAATCCTTGAGCTCAGAATAATATCAAAGCATCTGACTGATCTTGCCGCATAAAGTAACGACAACTGCGAGGGTCTCTAAGCCCCGAGCACGGCGATCAGATGCGGCCATTGTTCGTCGAGATAGCTGAGAGTCTGGCCAACCAGCACCTGCGGCATGCGCACCTGTTATGCAGCTAGTGCGGCGAAATGCAAAACCTGTCCTTTGCGGGCAAAGTGCCTATCCAGGAATGCCCGTGTCCGCCAGATTTATCGTTCTGAGCAGGAAGAGGTTGTCGAGCGTCAGCGCGCCTGCGCATTCCGGAGTATACGGCCGGTGATTCCGATTTTATCCGGCCAGCCATTCCGATAACATCCGGCCAAAGGTGGCCGTCGGTACCATTGGCTTTTGGGTTGATGTCAGGATCTTGACGTTTGGTCAAGTCCGTCGCAGTTTGTTCCCGTTTCGATCTGCTTAGCTGCCATCGTTTTGCGCAGGGATGGACCGTCCAGCTCCATGCGATAGCTGTTGTGGACGAGGCGATCGAGAATGGCGTCGGCAAGCGCTGGTTCGCCAATCTCCGAACTGGCGCCAAAGCGCTTGTGGAGCATCACTCGCAACTGCTTTTTGAGCCGCTGGACCTTTTTTTAGTTTTTGGGACGCCAATGATCGCTTCAAGGCCGCCGACGATGGCTTTCAAAGCTGCTGGAGCTGTCGAGCTCAAATGGGTCTGCAGCGTTAATCAGCACCAGTCGGTGAGCCCTGTCGGTGGTGCTATTGAACCAGGTGTTGCGGCTTGCAGGCGTGCTGTTGATCCTATTGACTGGGGCAATTGAGATGTGCTGGCCATCGATAATGCGGGAACAGTTTATATTTATATCAAGCCGTCTTTCAGCACGGCAACAATTGCCTGCACGCGTGTGCTTACGGCATATTTCCTTTTTACTTTCTCAACATGATAATTGACGGTTTTGGGTGAAATTCCAAGAATTTGGCTGATTTCCCAGTCTGATTTGCCAGCCGCAATCCAGGAGATGATCTCCACTTCGCGTTTGGACAGTGTGTTGTTGGTCTGCGTGCCAGCCTGCATGCCACGCTTTCCGGATCGAGCGCTGTTTTGTTTCATGATGATTAAATGAAGCGAGAATTAATAAATATCAGAAGTATAATTTTGTTTTTATTTGTCAACTGCAATGTATATCAAATAATTCTACCTTCAGTTTGATATATTATTTAATTAAATCTCAGGTTGAAATTTTTTATATTTATTAATTCAGATGATGCGTTGGGCAAGTCTTCTACAAGTCTTCTACAAGTTTTCTAACTGAGGGTGCAGGTATTTGGTTCATGATTTGTGCTGAGCCGCCCAGCGTGTGTCGAAACGAAGGATTGTGAAATGTTGATATAAGGATGTCTTTATGTTTGCTTGCATTGTGTGTGGCAAGCGGGTATTAGGCTGCACAGGTGGAGCAAGGAATGCTGTGCAACAAGAGATTTAAGACTTGCCTGCAAGGAATTAAGCTTCTTGGCCGTACGCATCGCTCTCTTGATATACAACTTGTCACCAGCTTTGCAGTACACAGCAGCGCAGATCACAGAAAGCAAAAGTGTGCGCGATTTAAGAGGTGGCGCCTATCACAACGAAGAAACGAGGTCTCTCCGCAATGAGCACGCCAGATTACGTGGTCGCTGATATCAGTCTTGCCGATTTCGGTCGCAAGGAAATCACGATTGCTGAAACCGAAATGCCGGGCCTTATGGCCTGCCGTGAAGAATTCGGTGCAACGCAGCCGCTAAAAGGTGCCCGCATTACCGGTTCGCTGCACATGACAATCCAGACGGCAGTTCTCATCGAAACACTCAAGGCGCTCGGCGCCGAGGTCCGCTGGGCGTCCTGCAACATCTTTTCCACGCAGGATCATGCCGCGGCAGCAATTGCGGCAGGTGGCACGCCGGTCTTCGCCGTTAAGGGCGAGACGCTGGAAGAGTATTGGCAATACACGGATAAGATTTTCCAGTGGGCCGATGGTAGCTTGAGTAACCTGATCCTGGATGACGGTGGCGATGCTACGATGTACATCCTTCTTGGTGCCCGCGCCGAAGCCGGTGAGGATGTGCTGTCCAATCCCGGATCGGAAGAGGAAGAATATCTTTTCGCGCAGATCAAAAGGCGGATGGCTGAAAGTCCCGGCTGGTTTGTCAGGCAGCGGGATGCAATTCAGGGGGTTTCCGAAGAAACAACAACTGGCGTGAACCGCCTGTACCAGCTGATGAAGCGCGGTGAACTGCCATTCCCGGCCATTAATGTGAACGACTCAGTTACGAAATCTAAGTTCGATAACAAATACGGCTGTAAGGAAAGTCTGGTCGATGGCATTCGCCGTGGCACAGATGTCATGATGGCCGGCAAGGTTGCCGTCGTGTGCGGTTATGGTGACGTTGGTAAAGGATCTGCGGCAAGCCTGCAGGGGGCAGGAGCACGTGTCAAGATCACCGAGGTTGACCCGATTTGTGCGCTGCAGGCCTGCATGGATGGTTTTGAGGTTGTAACGCTGGAGGAAGCAGCTCCGCAGGCCGATATCGTGATCACAACAACCGGCAACAAGGATGTCGTCACCGTTGATCATATGCGCAGCTTTAAGGACATGTGTATTGTCGGCAACATTGGTCATTTTGACAATGAAATCCAGGTTGCGTCACTGAAAAACTACAAATGGACGAATATCAAGCCGCAGGTAGATATGGTCGAGTTTCCGGATGGAAAGCGCATCATCCTGCTGTCCGAAGGCCGCCTGTTGAACCTCGGCAACGCCACTGGTCATCCCAGCTTTGTGATGTCTGCAAGCTTTACCAATCAGGTGCTTGCGCAAATCGAACTGTTTAAGCGCAACGATCAGTATAAAAACGAGGTTTACGTACTGCCCAAGCATCTCGATGAAAAGGTTGCCCGCCTCCACTTGGAAAAGCTTGGTGCGACTTTAACCAAAATGAGCGAAGAGCAGGCCGACTACATTGGTGTCAGCTCCGATGGACCATATAAGCCGGAGCATTATCGTTATTGATCCTGCTGTCCGAGACGGCATTTATGTGTGCTGCAATAAGGCCCGGCTCTCGGGCCTTTTTTGGTTTGATGAGTAAATGTGGTTTTCAGGAACTGGCAATTGCCTCGCTGGCACCGCATAATCTAATTTGATTCGATTATTGACCAGTGCATCTTTAGCACCCCCCGTTTTGCGTTTGCCGGCGTTGCCCGGCCCTGGTGCTGGGCGGAGGAAAACAATGCACACGGGGGACCGCCGTTCTGGCGCGCAGCAGGCGCGTCGCGAGCTTTTGGCTCTGCTGCTTGGCAGTTTGGCCTGCGTCGTGGTGTTGACCATTGCGCTTGTAGACAGTTCTGCGCCCAAAGCCATCGGCTATTATGATGTGTCGCATCTGTTGATTTTGGCAATATTCCTTGGTTTGCTCGGCGGATCGATTGCGCTCGTTGTCTATATTACCACGCGGGCGCGGCGGGTTATTCAAGAAGCGCGGCAGGAGACCGCTACCCTCAGACAAAGCTTTTTGAGCGCAGAAGCGATTTTTCGTGCTGAGCCGCAGGTGTTGATCTTCTGGGACCAAAGCGATGGCTTGCGGCTTGTGACGCATACCCTGACAACGATTGAGGGATTGCCGCAAAGCCTGCCGGCATTAACTAAATTCGGTTTATGGCTTGATCCGGCCTCGGCTGAAGATCTCAAAGATGCACTTGACCATTTATTTGCCGACGGGCGTTCGTTCACACTTTACCTGAAGCTCAAAAGCGGGTCCCATATCGAAGCCGACGGACGGGCCGCGGGGCCCCGCGCCGTTCTGCGTTTGCGAGACGTTGTTGGCACAAAGCGCGATCTGGTGCGCATCCTGGAACAACACCGCCGCATCTCAAGCGATCTGCGTGCAAATCGTGCTTTGCTCAATGCGCTGCCAATCTCGATATGGCTGAAGGGTGAAGACGGACGGATCAAATGGGTTAATGATACGTATGCGCGGACCGTTGAAGCCGCCGATGTTGCAGAAATCCTTGACAGTCAGATTGAGCTTCTTGAATCCCGCCAGCGTGTCAAGGTCGAGCGCGTTATTGATCGTGGCGAAGTGTTTGCAGAGCGTCTGCATATTGTGACTGGGGGAGAGCGTAAGGCACACGATGTCTATGCCGTCAGCGTTGAGCAAGCGCAGGCGGCGGCTGCCATTGATGTGGCGGACCTTGAAAGCGCGCAAGGCGAACTGGATCGTCAGCTGGAGGCTTTTGAACGAACGTTGGACCGTGTGGCAACGCCGGTTGCCATTTTCAGTCGCGAACAAAAGTTGGCGTTTTATAACCGCGCTTATCAGGAGCTTTGGAAGCTTGATCCTGAATGGCTCAACCAGGCGCCAAGCGATTCGCAGCTCCTTGATCGTTTGAAGGAACTGTCCCTGCTTCCTGCCGTTGCGGACTATCGTAACTGGAAAAGCAAATTGCTGGCCGTTTATCGTTCGGTCAACGAGTTTGAAGACTGGTGGCAGTTGCCGGATGGACGTATGTTGCACGTTGTTGCCAACCAGCGCCCGGATGGTGGCGTGACTTACGTCTATGAGGATATTTCTGAGCGGCTGGCGCTCGAAAGCCGTTATAATGCGCTCATTCACGTCCAGGGTGAAACGCTTGACAGCCTTAAGGAAGGGGTCGCCGTGTTTGCCACAGATGGCCGGCTCAAGCTTTTCAATAATGCTTTCCTGGCGATCTGGCGCATCTCCCGCACAAAGATGCAGCAAGGCCCGCACATCGACGAAGTCATAGCGCTGACGCGCGCCTTGTTCAGCGACATGGAGATCTGGACGGGGATCCAGCAGCGGATCACAACCATTACCTACGAACGCAAACCTTTGAGCGGACAGATGATGCGTCCGGATGGCAGCGTGGTCGACTATGCAACAACACCGCTGCCTGACGGCGGGACGCTGGTCACCTTCGCTGATGTCACGACATCGCGGGCTTATGAGCGCGCGTTGATTGAACGTAATGAAGCGCTGGTTGCGGCTGATCGGCTTAAAAGCCAGTTCATTGGCCATGTGTCCTATGAATTGCGGACGCCGCTTACAAACATTATCGGCTTTAGCGAACTACTCAATAATCCAAAATTTGGCACCTTAAGCGGTAAGCAGCAGGAATATCTCGCCGATATCATGACTTCCTCACGCACGCTTTTGTCGATCATCGATGATATTCTCGAACTTGCGACCATTAATGCCGGCGCTCTGGAACTTAAATTGACACCTGTAAAGATCCGCCCTGTCATTGACGATGCTGTGCTTGGAATTAAGGAGCGCGCAAGGCGGCAGCGCCTGACGCTGGAAATTTCACTTTCCGATGAGGTTGATGAATTCATTGCAGATGAAGCCCGCGTGAGGCAGTTACTGTTTAATCTGCTTTCCAATGCTGTCGGTTTTTCCGATGACGGCGGCACCGTGCGGCTTGCCAGTTGGTATGAAAAGAACGATGTCGTCTTTTCCATAGAAGATGATGGTGTTGGCATTCCGTACGATAAGCAGACGCAGGTTTTTGACCGTTTTGAGGCAGACAGCCGTGGCTCTCATCATCGTGGCGCCGGGCTTGGCCTATCGATTGCCAAGAGCCTGGTGGATTTGCACGGCGGGCGCATTACGCTGCAATCCAAGCCGGATGTCGGTACAAAAGTTACGGTTCGCCTGCCACGGCGCGCACATCATGATGCGGCACAAACCAATGCTGACCAGGATAGTTCCATGGTATAAGTGTGCGTCATCTTAAAAGTGAGATGCTATCGGCAGGATCAAATGGCGATTATCATGCTGGGGATGCAGGCAAAGTAACAGCAGGCCCCAAGGACAATCGCCTAAAAAAGCGCATGGCAATGAGCGATAACACGGCAGCTTATCACAACAAGCCGGGCAACTTTGCCGGTTACGCTGCAACATGAAGCAGACTAAACAGTCTATAGCATACTGTTGAAGGCTATTTCTTAATCTTCAAGCGTGGCATCAAAAGTGGCATCGGTACTGTTCGGGTAAACGAGACAATACGAACGCTTGGTCGCCCTTTATCACACTGCATCACCTTCCTGCTCCTCACCCAGCCACTCGGCGACGCGGGCAAGATGCGCGTAGGGGTCGAAATCGTAGCGGAAATGGGCTCGCCGGGTGGCGATGTAAGGGGTTGCGGGATCATCGAAGCGGGCAATTAAGGCACCAAGTTCGCGTTCCGTTTCCGAGATAGCGGCCTTCACATTGTCCAGCTTGACCTCGGCAATGTTGCCTGGTGGATCGCCCCCTGAGGCGGAAACATAGCGCAGCTGCAAGACCGGCGCTGCTGCGATGCCGGCAAATCCGCCGTGCCCGGCGATCAGGGCTTCAAGCAGTAATTGCGGAGCGCGGCCCGCCTTGGCGCGCAACACCAGTTCATCCAGACTGGCGCCGGTTTTATAATCCGTGATGGCGAGTCCGTCGGTACAGGCATCGATGCGGTCGGCGCGAGCGGTAAGCGTAAACGGCCCGCCCGGCGATGCAAGCACCAGCGCACCGGTGATCTCACCAAAACTGTATCCGCCTGAGCTGCGCAAAATTGCATCGGCGCTGCCAAACCATTCAGCAAAGCGCTGGAACCTCACAACCCAGAATGCAGCAATCCGGGGATGGCTGCGTAACGCGTCAAACAGATGCTCCGAGATCGCGGTCAACTCTGCCGCCGGGTCCGCCGGCAGACGGTCGGGAAATTTTTTCAGATAACGCCCCAGAACCTCATGGATAACGCTGCCTTTCAGGCTTGCATCGGGATCGGCGCCGAGCAGCGGCAGTGGATCGAGGCCGAGAACGTGCCGCGCAAAGATTGTGTAGGGGTTGGCAATGAGGCTCTCAATACCGCTGACACTCAGCTTACGTGGACGCAGGCGAAGTGGCGGCTTTGGTGCAGGGCACGCGGCGGTGGCATGAAATCTCCCCACATCCCTGAGCCGTGCCCACGCCAGCCAGGGCCTGGTGGGGGTGAGTGCATTCTCGAGTTCCAGACTGGAGAGAACGGCCCGCAGCCGCAAAATCCAACGCGATGGCACAGTCGGCGCACCGTCGACCATTTCCGCGCGGGTCATATAAACCTCCTCCGCGCCAAGCAACTGAGCAAAATCATGGGCAGTATAGCCGATCTTTTCCTCCGGTGACGGCAGTCCCAATTCTGACAGCATCGGCCGGTTGAGCCAGGGCCCGGTGTCGGTTGCCGGTGGCCACGTGCCTTCGTTCAAAGAGCCCAGCACCATGACATCCGGCCGCTGCAGGCGGGCTTCGAATTGGCCCCAGATAAAAATGCGCGGATGCCTTGCAACTTGCGGGCGAACAACTTCCTGCGCAACAATAGCACGGTAAAAATCCGGATAGTCGGAGGCAGCAATCTTCAACTCGGGCAGCGCCGGATCAATGAAACTGGCAAACAAACGTGCAGCCATCTCGCCTGCCTCGCCTCGCCAGAGTTCATACTCCTGTTCTTCCTCGGGCTCTTTGCCGCCAGCTTCGGTTTGCCCGGGCAGGCGGGCAAGCCGTTCAGCCACCTCCAGATGCGCTGTCACGAATGCACGCAATGGAGCTGTGCCGCTAACAGCGAATATCTCATTAAGCGGGCGGTAAGCCTGCCGCAGATCGCGAACAAGCGCGGACATGCCATCCCAGTCAGCCTGCTGAAGACGTGCCAGCGCAGCCTCACGACGGCGGCCTTCGTGCACGTCCCGGGCGGCTTTATCCAGTGCTGCCTCAAGGCCGTCGAGCCCGTGCCCGAAATAGGATGTACGAAAAACCGTAATCTCCAGGGCGCAGGCAGATTTACGCAGATCGGAGGCTGGCCGTCCCAGACGTGTCAAGGGGTGTTTGAGCAAGGCCATGGTTGCGCCCGGTTCAAAGCCAGCCGCCACGGCATTGATCGCCAACTCCATAAAGGCACCGGGAATGGTTTTGAGGAATGGCCGGCCGGCCGAATCATCAACATAAATACCCCACGCCTCAAGCCGTGCCACAACACGGCGCGCAAGCACGCGATCAGGCGTGACGAGGGCTGCGGTGCGGCCCGGCTGGTCGGCCGTCTGACGCAGGATAAGTGCAATGGCTTCGGCTTCATCCTCCGCTGTTGGCGCGGCGAGGTAGGCCACGCCATCAAGCGCGGCATTGGCAGCCTGGCGTGACAGACGTTCGGGCAAGGTGTGCCATTGGTTGGTTGTGGGAGCTGGCCTTAACGCCTCACGGACAATCCTGGTTCTTGTTGCAATCGGCAATCTTCTCGGTGATTTGGCTGATGCTCCTGAAACATTCCCAGCAAGGTCCCGAACGCTTTCGATACGCGCGCCCAGTTGACCGAGCAAACCGAGCATGCCCCATTGCGGATGTTCCGGATGGTTGGCGACGATGATCTCGGCATCCTCAGCCGTTAAACTTAGATCCAGACCGGGCAGCACAATCGCGCCGCTGGACAATTCCGCAACGGCTTTGATCAATTGAGCGGTTGCCGGAACAGACCCTGTGACACCGGCAACAATGACAGGGCCTTTAGGAGGCTGCCGACGCATGCGCTCGGCTTCTGCGAGAAGTGCGCGATTACGCCGGTCCGCCGGTGAAAGCGTATCGCTGGCGGCTAGATATTGCGGCCACCACAGCGTAATGATCTGTAAAAAATCGAGCGTTTTCTGCCAATGGTCGGCGTAGTTCTCGGGCACCAGGCTGGCCAGCCGGTCGAGCGCGACGTTTTCTGTTTCGATCATATCCATCAATCTTGCCAATTCATCGGCAAGTTGTGCGATCTGCGTCGCAGGCTGACCAGGCTGGCTCCCTGGCCTGCCCGCCGACACGAGCGTTTCCCGCCAACGCTGCACCAATTGCATCAGAACGAGGCGCCGCTCAAGCTGCCCGATTGCCGGGGGAAGCGCCAGATTGCCGAAGCCTTCCGTCTGGCCCGCGATGGCAGAAACAAGCGATGCTTCTTCCTCGCCTTCTGCAATCGGGCGCAACCGTGGCAGTAAGAGCGCACCGTCGACACCAACGGCACGCAGAAAGGCGCTCTCCAGGGTCCGCACGGCCCGTTTTGTCGGCAGCAGGATTGTATAGTCCGACAACGCGAGGCAATCGGGTGCAATCCCGCCATTGTCTGGCAGACGCCCTTGCATGACGGCGCTGATCACGACGTCCAAAAACGGCATATCCGGCGCGATAGTGAACAGATTATCCTGCATTTTTTAATGTTGCCGTGTTGAAAACTTCAAACCATCGGGATGAAGATCAAAGATCCTTCACGAAGAAGGTCTTTTCATTATAGCCTGCTCTGCTTCTGCGAGCGCTTCCGGCGTGCCAACGTGCATCCAAAGGCCATCGAGAGCGATGCCAAAAAGGCGCTCGCGTGCAATTGCTCTGTCCCACAGCAAATTGAGCGAAAATGGCCCTTCAGGCGCACCCTCAAACATCCGCGGATGGGCAATTGACACGCCGGCGTAAACGAAAGGCGCACTACCCTGCGCCGCCCGCCGCTGCAGCCGTTTGGCGCCCTTGCGAAAAGAGTACAAAAACCCATTGGGCAGCATTTTAAAATCGCCGCGGCCGGTGAACCCGATACTCTCTTGTTCTGCAGCAAGCAGCATCAGGCAGTCCATACGCTGCGGCTCCCAGGCTTCAATGAGCCTTGCGAGATTTGACGTGCGGTCCTCAAGCCAAACCGAATCAGAATTATGGATGAGAAATGATTTGCCACCAAAGCGCGGCAGCGCACGCATAATACCGCCGCCTGTATCGAGCAATGCATCGCGCTCGTCTGAAATGTGAATGACTGGGTTGCTTCGCGCCGCCAGTGCTGCCTCAATCATGGCGGCATGGTAATGGACGTTGACAACCGCGGAGGAAATTCCAGCCTCAGCAATGCGATCCAGAACGTGGTCGAGCAGCGTTTTCTGGTTGAGAACCACCAGAGGTTTAGGGCGCTCTAGCGTTAGCGGCCGCATGCGCATTCCCAGCCCCGCCGCCAGCACCATTGCTATGTCGATTTGCTCACTCATGCCTTTTTTCGTTTGGTTTGCAATTTCAGATTAAAGGTGGTGGCATCGCTGTCATTCGCCGTTCTCGAGTACGTTTGGCAGATGAACTGCAAACCACGCACGTATCTCCTGCAATTCAGGATGCCCAAGGCATCTTTGCAGATAACTGCATAAGCGCGGAATATGACGGAGATATTGAGATTTGCCATCCCGCTTTGCCAGACGGGCAAAAATGCCTAATATCTTTGTATTGCGTTGCGCGCCGAAAAACGCGTAGGCATGCTGAAAGCCACCTTCGTCGAAGTCAGGATCTGCAGACTTGATGCTGGCCAGATAATAGTCAAGAAGCTGCTGCTCTGTCTTTTCCGGAACGTCCAGACGGGCATCCTGCAGGAGCGAGACGACATCGTAAGCGCGATGGCCCACAACAGCGTCCTGATAATCAATGATGCCAATACAGGCAGCTCCTTCCCGGTCAGGCAGCCAGATCAGATTTGGCGAATGGAAATCCCGCAAGATCCAAGACGACTGGCGTTCTAAAAGTGCCGACTGACAACGCCAGACAGCCAGAAAACTTGCCCGTTCATCGTCTGTTACGGGCTGCCCTTTGCAAAACGGCACATACCAATCGAGCAGCAGCTCGATTTCGATCTCTATCGTGGCCTGATCAAATCTTGGCATTATGTGTGCGCAGGCATGCCCTTCAACGGCAAAAGGCGGGTCATGCTTGGCCAGCCGCACCAGCACATCGAGAGCACGGCGATAAAGCGGCTCAATATCGTGGCCGTTCGCGATCAAATCGCCGAACACTCTGGCGCCAAGGTCCTCGATAACAGCCAATCCGCTCTCGGCATCGAGCGCATGGGTCGCCGGCACACTGTAGCCGTGCCGTTCAAGCTGCGCACCGATCGCAATGAAGGGGCGGATATCTTCAGCCAAATGCGCAATGCGGCTGTAAGGCAGGCCATTGCGGATGAGCGGGCCATCGGGCTGGCGTGGCGAATCCATTAAGATAACGTCACGTCCAGGCATTTGCAGCCGCGCATAGCTGCGTGCCGAAGCGTCACCCTGCATATACCAAATCTGGATTTCGTCATCAGCCAGGCCTTGTTGGCTGAACCATGAGCGCAGGAAAAACCAGATTTCCATGGCGCGCGTCATGCGCGCGGCGGCAGCCCCGTCGGCAGTGAGTTCGACAGTACGGCCATCGACCTCGCCAAACCGGATGTCACCCAGCTCAATTTCAATGCGCTGCGCAGGTAAAGCCGCCGCGGCCCTATCCGGCCACTCGATAATGGAGACGACCTCATCCAGATCGTCTGTCAATCCAAGCTCCACGAGTTCGTCTGCGTGCGCCAGGCGATAAAAATCGTAATGGCGCACTTCAAAACGTTGCGTCACGTAGTTCTGCGCAAGCGAATAGGTCGGACTTGGCACGTCCAGTTTGCCATCGCCGGCAATGGCCCTGATCATTTCTCTGGCCAGCGTTGTCTTACCAGCACCAAGATCGCCGTTGAGCGCCACGACATCTCCAGCGCGCAGCTTGAGGCTGAGCACCTGAGCGAAAAGCCGCGTCTCGGACGCAGAGGAGAGTTCTATCGTGCAACAATAAGGCTTCATGGCCTGTGAGTATCCATCTTATCGTTGCGACGGACGTGCTGGATGTCCATGGCGTGGCCTGCCTCCCAAAAAAGTAATCAAGCCAGTGTAGACGAGACTTTGTTCTTCTAAAGTTTAAAGACGAGAACAAAAGCTGCATGACAGCCGTTTTACGGAACAACGGATTGCTGGCATCCAGAAGGAGTATGAGAACTGAATTGCCTCACCCAATGGTGTAAAGGCCAATAATTCCGGCTATTCCAACAGCAATACGCCACCACGCAAACAAGCCGAAACCATAGCGGCTGACATAATCGAGAAGATATCTTACGACTGCCACGGCAACGATAAACGACACGACAAATCCAATGGCGATACCGGCTATCGCATCAGGCTGAAGTATCGACCAATTTTTATAAAGATCGTAAGTGAAGGCTCCGGCCATCGTTGGCATAGCGAGAAAGAAACTGAACTCCGCAGCTGACCGTTTGTCAGTTCCCATCAACAAGGCACCGACTATTGTTGCCCCTGACCGCGATACACCAGGGATCATGGCAAGGCACTGCCAAACACCAATTTTGAAAGCCAGATAGGGCGGATAATCCATAACATCAGAATAAATTGGTTCAAACTTCATACGATCCACAATCAGAAGGATCACACCGCCAACAATCAAAGAGACACATATCAGAATTGGTGTCTCAAAAAGTACTGATTTTATAAATCCGTGTGCCATGACGCCGACCACCGCTGCCGGCAGAAATGCCAGCAGAATGCTGAATACAAATCGTCGGGTGCGTGCATCGTTTGGGAGATCGATGAGAATTTTCAGAAGTTTGCCAAAGTAGACCGCCAGAACAGCAAGAATCGCTCCAAGCTGGATGAGAACTTCAAAGGTCTTGCCTGGTGAGTCGAATCTCAGGAAATGCCCTGCAAGCAATAAATGACCGGTTGAAGAAACCGGAATAAATTCTGTCAGTCCCTCGATAAACCCAAGCAGAATAACTTGCCATGTTGGCATTTTCTAACCCCCACTTACGGTCGGAAAGCTGAGCGCTGAACTCGACCTCTTGCCCGCCGTCCTTGTAAACAGCCAGGCGGCTGACTGACTTTTCGGTTTGGCCGCAGTCATAATAGATGGCTTTTGCCCCACGCAACATCATACGCAGGTCACGGCGAGTTATCAGAACTCCGGCTTGAGTATCCAAACCAGGACTTGGCAGACTTGGCAAGCCTGACAGACACAGCGGGATTTCGGATGTGAAAAACGAGGGACACCCTAAGCGGATTTTTTACGGTAAAGTTTGTGCGGTGCTTTGAAACATCAGCATAACGGTGGGCATGGACGGATCGTCAATCGATGTCTGCCGTTTATGACATTGCGACCTTGCATTCTTCGTCCGGTGGCAATGGGTCGCACTGTGTAGTTTTCACGCATTCCTTGAGCGCTGCCTGCAGCTGCTCCGTTATAATTCCAGTAACCGCGCCGATGTAATGACCGCTAGCCTGCAGGCCACACTGATAGAGCTTGACCATGCGCGCCCCACCAAGCCGCATTGCTCTGTCGTAGTCACGCAGAGCGGCTTCCGGTTGGTTCATCCACTGGCGGACATGGGCGCGTGTATCGTAAGCGTGCGGGCTGTTGGGGTCGAGTTCCAGAGACCTTTCAACATCGGGTCTGGCTTCCTCAACCCGGCCCAGCTTGAACAGCGCCCAGGCGCGATTATTCAACGCGACCGGATAATCGGGAATAATCGCCAGCGCTTGATCGTAATCTCGAATAGATTCCTCATAGCGGCCGATGATGGAAAGCCCGAGCGCGCGCGTTGCAAAAGCCATGGAGCGTGTTGCCGGTTCCAGGTTTGGGAGCTGCAGCAACTCCGTGCACCCCTGGATACGCCGCATGGCGTCGTTTGCAAAGCAATCGTGGTTGGACAGTGCGTCCGCTTTTGCAGGTCCGGCCACCGCCAGAACAAGAAAAGGTGCCAGAACACAGACTAAAAAATAAGGCTGCTTCATGTAAGTCTCCAATTGTTTCTCGTGGAGATAGACAAAGCCTGTTGTCCAATCTGTCCAACAAATGCGGTTTGGTTTAGCCAACCAAGGATAAAACTCCCATACACATGATGTGTTCTTATCGGATGATTATGCAAACCTTTAGGCCGCACTTTTTATGTGAAGTTTTTAACATGAAACTTTCAGGCTCCTTGGGCATTCAAGCTGCATTTTCGCGCGCACGTTCGCGCTTCTTGCGCTCATTAGGATCGAGCCAGCGCTTGCGCAGACGGATGTTTACCGGCGTCACCTCAACAAGTTCGTCATCCTGGATATAGCTCATGGCGCGCTCAAGCGACAAGGTCATCGGCGGGATCAACGCCAGGGCATCGTCTTTGCCGGATGCGCGGACGTTGGTGAGCTTTTTGTTTTCAATTACATTCACCACCAGGTCGTTATCCCTGTTGTGCTGTCCGATAATCATGCCCTCATAGACCTTTGTCTGAGGCGTAATCATGATCGGTCCGCGATCCTGCAGGTAGAACAGCGAATACGCGGTTGCCTCACCCATGGCGTTGGAGATGAGAACACCGTTATGGCGCCCGACAATGCTTCCCTTAAAGGGCGCATAAGAGTTGAAAAGCCGGTTCATGATCGCTGTGCCGCGCGTATCGGTCAGCAATTCCGACTGATAACCGATAAGACCGCGGGTCGGTACCAGGAAAACGCAACGCTGACGGCCACCGCCGGAGGAACGCATTTCCAGAAGGTCTCCCTTGCGCTCGGAAAGCTTCTGGACAACGGCGCCGGAGTGCTCTTCGTCAACGTCAACGATAACCTCCTCGATCGGCTCAAGGCGTTCTCCGTCGTCTCCCGTTTTAAAGACGACGCGTGGCCGCGAAACGGTCAGCTCAAAGCCTTCCCGGCGCATCGTTTCGATCAGGATGCCCAGTTGCAGTTCGCCGCGGCCTGCGACTTCAAAGGCATCCCTGTCCTCCGTCTCAGAAACGCGGATCGCAATATTACGTTCCGCCTCCTTGAGAAGCCGGTCACGAATCACGCGGGACTGAACCTTGTCGCCTTCTTTCCCAGCGAAAGGCCCGTCATTGATCCGGAACAGCATGGCAAGCGTCGGCGGATCGATCGGCTGGGCCGGCAGCGGCGCCGTGACGGACGGATCGCAGAGCGTATCGGCGACCGTTGTCTCGGTAATGCCGGCAATCGCAACAATATCTCCCGGCTCACCAACTTCGATCGGCTGGCGTTCAAGCCCGCGAAACGCCAAAACTTTTGTCACCCGTGTATTTTCCACAAGGCTGCCGTCGTGGCGCAGCGACTTGATCGACTGGCCGGACTTGACAGTGCCCGAGGAAATCCGGCCTGTGAGAATACGGCCCATGAAAGGGTCGGCTTCCAGCGTCGTGGCCAGCATCTTAAACGGGCCGTCCTCGACCTTGGGCGCGGGAACATGATTGAGGATCAATTCGAACATCGGCGCGAGGCTTTCCTTCGGCCCCGAGGGATCGTCCGCCATCCAGCCATCGCGGCCGGAGCCGAACAGCGTCGGGAAATCCAGCTGCTCGTCCGTCGCATCGAGATTGGCTATCAGATCGAAGACTTCGTTCAAGACGTCCTGATGGCGCTCGTCCGGACGGTCGATCTTGTTGATCGCCACAATCGGGCGTATGCCGAGTTTCAGGGCTTTGGAGAGCACGAACTTGGTTTGCGGCAGCGGCCCTTCGGAAGCATCGACAAGTACGACGACGCCGTCGACCATGTTCAGAATACGTTCCACTTCGCCGCCGAAGTCTGCGTGGCCTGGCGTATCGATGATATTGATGCGCGTGTCCTTCCACACCAGGGAGGTACATTTGGCAAGGATGGTGATCCCACGCTCACGCTCCAGATCGTTGGAATCCATGGCGCGTTCGGCAACCTGCTGGTTGTCGCGAAACACACCCGACTGCTTGAGAAGAACGTCGATCAGAGTCGTCTTGCCATGGTCGACGTGTGCGATAATCGCAATATTGCGCAATTTCATGCGGTGTTTTACTCGAATTTTCAGGGATGTTAAATTATTCAGTCAATAGCATGATCGTGAGTTTATAGCCAGTTGGGCCGCCTGTGGCATGTCGCTGGAACATAACACGCACTGCAGTAAACAAAAACCGCAAGCGCCAGCGCACGAACTGCGATACACATAGCATCTACACCTACCGCATTCTCGTCCAAACGAGAAGCTAAAAATGTGACAAATTTGCCTGTGCCGGTTTGTTCTTAGGCTCGGGCCATTTTCGAGCATGATGTTGGCTGCTGCCTTGTATTTCGTTATTGGTGGGCGCCCTTAGGCCCAATCCGGGCTGCATATAGGCCTGTAATTGCTTTTGTATTGGTGATCATAATCAAACCTGATTACACCGATGTCTCCGTTGGGGTTTAAATTCTCCAAAA
>CAWUIN010000065.1:0-16674 GCA_963922535.1 uncultured Hyphomicrobiaceae bacterium
TTGTACGCCGGGAAAGTCCGCTTTACGCAACGTTGGATCAGGTAGCAATGCCTTTGTCTTCAAGCAGTTGTTGGAGTTCACCCTTCTCATACATTTCGCGAATAATATCGCAGCCACCAACAAATTCACCCTTAATATAAAGCTGTGGTATTGTCGGCCAGTTCGCAAAACTCTTCACGCCCTCACGGATGCCGTTATCATCTAAGACGTTGATATCTTTATAGTCAACGCCGACAAGTCCTAGGATTTGAGCCACTTGCGAAGAGAAGCCACACTGTGGAAATTTAGCATTACCCTTCATAAACAGTACAACGTCATTGGAGTTTACGGTTTGGCGGATCCAATCGTGTACGGCCTGCTGATCACTCATGATTTGTCCTCTTTATGGGAATATAGTCTTGAATTGATGGGGGTATCGTTGTTACGCATGTCACTCTTTTACAGCTGTTGTTAATGCAAGAGCATGCAGCGCGCCCCCCATGCGTTCACCGAGTGCCTGATAAACAAGCTGATGTTGCTGTACGCGGCTTTTACCTTTAAAGGCGCTTGAAATGATGTGCGCTGCATAATGATCGCCATCGCCAGCCAAATCCTTTATCGTGACGTCAGCGTCAGGCATTGCATCTTTGATTAGTTTTTCAATTTCACCTGCATCCATTGGCATCGTGGCAATCCTTTCTCCAGCACTTAAAGCATATCGGGACTTGCGATTGTAATTTCAAGCTGGATTGATCGCGAAGCTCAAAGGCTGGTGCGTCCAATTGAAAGACTATCTCGAGGGGCGCATTTGTCAATCGCTTCACAGGGTGGTGGCCATATATGACGGCAGCCAGGCTTCATGCACTTCTCTTAATTTCTGCAGTTCAAGCTGCTCAAGCTGACCAAGCGAGATTACGCTGCCGCCGACTTGACCGACGATCCTCGCATTGATGCCCGACGCGTGGGCAGTATCCATGATGTGCGCAACGCCGGAACGCGGCACTTCAAGCACATAGCGGCTCTGATCCTCGCTGAACCAGACCGCATGAGCTGGCAGGCAGCCTTCGTAGACGAAGAGTTCAACGCCTTTATTGCCGGCCAGCGCCATTTCACATACGGCAACAAGCAGGCCGCCATCGCTCACATCGTGCACCGCCGCAACACTGCCGGACTTGATTAATCCGCGCACAAAATCGCCGGTTCTGCGTTCCATGCCAAGGTCAACCGGCGGCGGCGCGCCTTCCAGCCTGCCGACAATAATTTGCTGGTAAAGGGATTGGGCGAGATGTCCTTCCTCTGCTCCCAGGAGAACGATCATATGACCATTCTGCTTAAGCGCCAGATCGACACGCTGATCGAGCTTTTCGATCAGTCCGACACCGCCGATTGCCGGCGTTGGCGGGATGGCGATACCGTTCGTTTCGTTATAAAGCGAGACGTTGCCAGCGACGACAGGAAACGCCAGGGCACGGCAGGCTTCCCCCATACCGCGAATAGTTTCGACAAATTGTCCCATGATTTCAGGGCGTTCTGGGTTGCCGAAATTGAGATTGTCAGTAATTGCCAGCGGATCGGCGCCAACGGCTGTCAGGTTACGCCAGCACTCGGCAACCGCCTGTCTGGCGCCCATTTCAGGGTCGGCCAGAACGTAACGCGGCGTAACATCACAACAAACCGCAATCGCCTTGTCCCGGCCGTGGATGCGAATTACGGCCGCATCGCCGCCTGGCCGCCCCACCGTATCACCCATCACCATATGGTCGTACTGTTCCCAGATCCAGCGCCGTGAACACCCCTGGGGATGGGCCATGATTGATTGCAGACTATCGATGATGCTGTCGCCAGATGGTATCGCAGCCGCTGGAATATGAGCAGATTTCGGCGTTTCCATCCATGGCCGCTCATAGCGTGGCGCAGAATTTGCCAGCATCGCAACTGGAATATCCGCCGCGACTTGCCCCTTGTGCTTCACCACCATCCGGCCGCTGTCTGTCGTTTGCCCGACAACGGCAAAATCGAGCTTCCATTTTTTAAATATCGTCTCTGCCATGCTCTCGGAGCCGGGCTTAAGCACCATAAGCATGCGCTCCTGGCTTTCCGATAACATCATCTCGTAGGCAGTCATACCCGTTTCACGCTGTGGTATGCGATCAAGGTTCAATTCAATGCCGACCCCGCCTTTATCCGCCATTTCGGCCGTTGATGAGGTCAGGCCGGCAGCCCCCATGTCCTGAATGGCGATAATGGCATCGCCTGCCATGAGTTCGAGGCACGCCTCGATCAACAGCTTTTCGGTGAACGGATCGCCAACCTGCACGGTCGGCCGTTTTTCTTCAGTATCGTCATCGAATTCGGCCGAAGCCATTGTCGCGCCATGGATACCGTCGCGCCCTGTCTTGGAGCCAACGTAAACGACGGGAAGCCCAACTCCTTTGGCGGCGGAGTAAAAAACCTTGTCAGTCCGCGCCAATCCAACACACATGGCATTAACCAGAATGTTATTGTTGTAGGCCGCATCAAAATTTGTCTCACCCGCCACCGTCGGCACGCCGACGCAATTGCCATAGCCACCAATCCCTGCGACGACGCCGGACACCAGATGGCGTGTTCTGGGATGTGCCGGGTCGCCAAAGCGCAGCGCATTAAGGTTGGCAATCGGCCGCGCGCCCATGGTAAAAACGTCACGCATGATACCGCCCACACCGGTTGCCGCGCCCTGGTAAGGTTCAATGTAGCTGGGATGGTTGTGGCTTTCCATTTTGAATACGACACAATCACCGTCACCGATATCGACAACGCCGGCATTTTCACCGGGCCCCTGGATGACCTGTGGGCCATCGGTTGGCAGTGTTGCAAGCCAGACACGTGAGGATTTGTACGAACAATGTTCCGACCACATGACGGAAAAAATTCCTAATTCCGTTATCGTGGGTTCGCGCCCCATGATGTCGAGAAGGCGCTGATATTCTTCCGGCTTGAGACCGTGCTCAGCGACAAGTTCTGCGGTTATTGCGGATGGCGTCATGGTAGCCTCTTGATCCGTCGGGATATTGTCTCGCTCCTTAAGGCAGGCAATGGAAATGGATAGCCAGCATCTACGCTGTCTATCGAAGGTTAAACGAAATCAGCCTCCAGGGCGTGGCGTCGGTTGAGCGACACGTGAGCCGATCTGGCGAAATCGGCTCACGTGTGCGAATTGACGACACGGCCTAGGCTGCAAGGGCAGAAACGAGGCTTTCGAACAATCGCCTCCCATCGGTGCCGCCGAGTTCAGGCTCATAGAGCCTCTCCGGATGCGGCATCATACCAACAATTCTGCCTGCTGCATCGCAAATCCCGGCAATGTTGCGCTGCGCGCCGTTAGGGTTGGCCGCCCCCGTCGAAGCCCCCTCCGCATCTGTATAGCGAAAGACAACGCGCCCTTCGCTTTCCAGCCGGTTCAGGGTGTCGTTGTCGGCAAAATAATTGCCGTCGTGGTGAGCCACTGGAATACGAATGATTTCGCCCTCTTTATAGGCGCCCGTGAACACCGTGGCAGCATTTTCAACCTTGAGATATACATCGCGGCAGACAAACGTGAGCAATGCATTACGCATAAGAACGCCAGGCAACAAGCCGGTTTCGCAAAGCATCTGGAAGCCGTTGCAAATGCCAAGAACCGGAACACCAGCTTTGGCTTTGGCAACAATATCGCGCATAATTGGTGCGTGCGCCGCCATTGCCCCGCAGCGCAGGTAATCGCCATAGGAAAACCCGCCGGGCAGTACAATCATATCGCATGGCGGTATCTCGTTTTCACCGTGCCACACCATCCGAACGCGATGGCCTGAGACTGCCTCTAACGCAACCTTGACGTCGCGATCGCAATTAGAGCCGGGAAAAACGATGACATTGGCGCGCATCCTGTGGTCTGCCTCACTTTAACCAATGGGTTGAAGTTATATTTATCAAGCCGTTAATGGCGTCAGCTCGGCCTTGAAGATAGGCTTAAGACACCAGTTCATAGGAATAATTCTCAATGACCAGGTTGGCGAGGAGTTCCCGGCACATCTTTTCAACCGTTTCATGCGCGACGGCCTCATCTGCCTCTGCCAACTCGATTTCGATATATTTGCCCTGGCGTACGTCGCCAATGCTAGTAAAGCCAAGTGCGTCAAGTGCATTGGCAATAGCCTTGCCCTGCGGGTCGAGCACACCTTGTTTCAGGGTTACCTTGATTTGTGCTTTCATCGGCAGCTCCCAGTCGCACGCAAAAGTCAGATGATCCTGGCTGATCGACGTTCACAACGCCCCAGCACAACCCCATCGTTTACACTTTGCGTCTTGAAAAAATTGTGCATCAGTCGGATCCGTTAATCGGATTAGACGATACCAGGACGGGGCCAGTCACCTGCGGTGTGCGTGTTTGCGTTAATACACCAAGCCGGCGTGCGACCTCCTGATAAGCTTCCAGAACATCGCCCAGATCGCGGCGGAAACGGTCCTTGTCCAGTTTCCGGTTTGTTTCGATATCCCATAATCGGCAGCTATCAGGGCTTATCTCATCGGCAAGAACGATCCGCAGTTGATCGTTCTCCCATAACCGGCCGAACTCAACTTTGAAATCAACCAGTCGGATGCCCAGGCCCACGAACAGGCCGGATAAGAAGTCATTTGTACGTAGCGCCATCTGCGTGATTTCATCGAGTTCTGCCGGGTTCGACCAGCCAAATGCCGTGATGTGTTCCTCCGAGACCAGAGGATCACCAAGTTCATCTTTTTTATAATAAAACTCAACAATCGAACGCGGCAGTTGCACTCCCTCTTCAAGGCCAAACCGCTTTGCAATCGAACCGGCCGCAACGTTTCTCACCACAACCTCGATCGGAATAATTTCAACCTCGTGTATCAATTGCTCGCGCATATTAAGGCGACGGATGAAATGCGTTGGTACACCGATTTCTCCCAGGCGCTCGAAAATATATTCGGAAATTCGGTTGTTAATCACACCCTTTCCGTCGATTTGCGCGCGTTTCTGGTTATTGAAGGCCGTTGTATCATCTTTAAAGTGCTGGATAAGCGTGCCAGGTTCCGGTCCTTCGTAGAGAACCTTTGCTTTGCCTTCATAAATACGACGGCGCCTGTTCATTTTGCAGTCCTCTAAGGAGTTGTTAAGGTTCGCAAACCCGCCGCAAGAAGTGATGAGTAATCCGCTTGTCACGACGCGTCCAGCTGCTGCCTTTGGTTGAGATAACAGCTTTTTACACCTCAGTCTGAAGCAAACGCTTCGATCCCGCATATTGCACTATATCGCGGGCTCTCAGATTTTTGAAGAATTCAGGCCGTTGGTTGTTATGTCTCTAGCCGACAGCAGGTCCTCATAGCAGGATTTTGTTTAACAAAAATTGAGAAGAGATCTTGTTACTTATTCCTGGCTTTTATTCCTCATCGATTGATAAATTCCATTCCACGGTCAAGTTTTCGACCAGCATGTATGGTCAAATCAGCCGATTTGTGACAAAAGGCAGAATAAAGACCGCCAGCTTACAAGACGACTGCAAAAAATTGCATTTCCTGTCAATTTGGTAGTTTAAGCAGTCATCTTTGCTATATATAATGTCTATATGTATAGCATCCATGCCGACCTTACGACTTAATGGGCAATGCTTCATATACAATGATGCAGACGCGAAGTCGAATACAATGATGCAGACGCGAAGTCGAACGGAGAATTCACATGAGCACTTTTGATGAACGAGAAAAAGGCTTTGAGAAAAAATTCGCGCATGATGAAGAGTTGAAATTCAAGGCCGAAGCTCGTCGCAATAAAATGATCGCTGAGTGGGCGGCTGAAAAGCTGGGAGTAGCCAGCGGTGATGTCGAAGCCTACGTGAAAGCCGTTCGACGGGCAGATTTTGAAGAAGCTGGCGATGAGGATGTTGTGCGCAAGATCAGCTCGGACTTTGCAGATAAGGGCGTTGCAATCAGCGACGATGAAATTCGCAGAAAATCACAAGAATTTCTCGCCAGAGCCGTTGCTGAAATCAATCAGGGCTGATCGTCTGATCGCTTGGCCGAATTGCCTTGAATGATTGGCAACGCAACACTTCCACAATCAGCGTCACGCATCAGCGATATCAGGGCGTGTGCCAGCTGGCAGCACGCTCCTACATTCATATCGTTCTGTCCTCATTAAATAATTTTCACACGCGCGTTGCCCGTGGTATTGCGATTAGAGATTTTTTATTTGAAATTCGCAGCTGCACGACTTCAGATGCAGGTTGACCGCAATAACAATAAAAGAAAGCGAGGTTAAAATGCCTGAAGTCGCACTTGAGGTGAATGGCAGACCGGTGACAGCCGATGTCGCGCCTAATATGCTGCTCGTGGATTTTTTGCGCGAAGACCAGCGCCTGACCGGCACCCATGTCGGCTGCGACACCAGCCAGTGCGGCGCCTGCGTTGTTCATGTCAATGGCAGGTCGGTCAAGAGCTGCGCCATGCTCACCATGCAGGCGAATGGCAGAAAAATTACCACGATTGAGAGCCTTGCAGAAGGTGACAGTCTGCATCCGATGCAGGCTGCGTTTAGAGAAGCCCATGGCCTGCAGTGCGGCTTCTGCACGCCTGGCATGATCATGTCAGCCGTTGATCTCATTCAGACCAACCCGTCGCCAAGCGAAACTGAAATCCGCATCTGGTTGAAGGGGAATATCTGTCGCTGCACCGGCTATCATAATATTGTCAAAGCCATTCAGCTGGCTGCAGAAAAAATGCGTCAACCACAAGCAGCAGAATAACCTGATCCTGCCTGAAAGAATTATCTCGTTGCATTGGCCGTTAAGCTACTGCCATTGGCAAGAGGAGGAAACAGAAAATGTCAGATACAGGAATTGGTGCCCGGGTTGAGCGCAAGGAAGACAAACGTTTCATAACCGGTAAAGGCCGGTATACCAATGATTTCCGTATGGAAGGCATGCATCACGCGTTCTTTATCCGCTCTGATATCGCACATGCCAGGATCAAGGATATCGATAAATCAGCTGCTGAAGCGATGGACGCCGTTACCGTGCTGGACGGCAGGCAGCTTGCCAGCGATGGCGTCGGCAATCTCATATGCGGCTGGATGATCCATTCCAAGGATGGCGCACCGATGAACATGGGAGCCTGGCCGGCACTTGCGACAGATACGGTCCGCTATGTTGGCGATGCCGTCGCCGTGGTGATCGCGCCAACCAGAGCCAGAGCAAAAGCTGCAGCGGAACTTGTCACAGTAGATTACGAGGAACTTCCAATCGTTGTCGATGCTGCCAGCACGATGGAAGCAGGCCAGCCGCAAATTCATGACAATGCCCCCAATAACTTGATCTTTGATTGGGAAATCGGAGATGCCGCAGCGGTCGATGCATCGCTTGCCGGTGCAGCGCATGTTACAACACTGGAACTGACAAACAACCGGCTTGTGCCAAACGCCATTGAGCCGCGTGCTGCACTGGCATCCTACGATGCAGCGGAAGAGCGTTTTACGCTCTATACAACCAGCCAGAACCCGCATGTGGCGCGCCTTGTCCTGTCGGCTTTCTATCAGATCGCACCTGAGCACAAATTGCGCGTCATCGCACCCGATGTCGGCGGCGGTTTCGGTTCTAAGATTTATATCTATCCGGAAGAAATCGTCTGCCTCTGGGCTGCAAAACGCATGGGCGTGCCGGTCAAATGGGCCGCAGAACGCGTTGAATCCTTCCTTACCGATGCCCATGGCCGCGATCACATCACAAAGGCGCGGATCGCTTTTGACGCCGACAACAAGATAACAGCGTTCAAAGTGGATACGATTGCCAACCTTGGCGCGTATATGTCGCTGTTTTCATCTTGCGTTCCAACCTACCTCTACGCCACTCTGCTGTCGGGTCAGTACAATATCCCCGCAATCCACTGTAACGTAAAAGCCGTTTATACGAACACCACACCCGTTGACGCCTACCGTGGGGCAGGGCGCCCGGAAGCAACCTACCTCGTCGAACGCATCGTTGAGACGGCAGCCCGCGAACTGGGCGTCGATCCGGCGGATCTGCGCCGCAAGAATTTCATCCAGGAATTCCCGCACCAAACGCCAGTGATCATGAACTACGACATCGGCGATTATAACGCGACCCTCGATGCAGCCCTCAAAGCAGCAGATTACGCCAATATCGGCCAGCGCAAGGCGGAAGCGGCTGTGCGTGGCAAACTGCGCGGGATCGGCATCTCCTGTTACATCGAGGCATGCGGCATTGCGCCATCACAAGCCGTCGGCTCTCTCGGAGCTGGCGTCGGCCTTTGGGAAAGCGCTGAGGTGCGGGTGAATCCGGCTGGCACTATTGAGGTTTTGACCGGCTCCCACAGTCATGGCCAGGGCCACGAGACAACGTTCGCGCAGCTGGTCGCCGACCGGCTGTCGGTGCCGATCGAAAACGTTCAAATTATCCACGGCGATACGGACAAGGTGCAATTCGGCATGGGCACCTACGGTTCACGTTCCGGGGCTGTTGGCATGTCGGCAATTGCCAAGGCGCTCGACAAGATCGAAGCGAAGGCCAGGAAAATCGCCGCCCATCAACTGGAGGCTGCCGAAAGCGACATTGTCATTGAGGAGGGCGCCGTCAGGGTCAAGGGCACAGACAAGCAACTGCTCTGGCACGAGCTTAGCCTCAGTGCCTACACCGCCCACAATCTGCCGCCAGACATGGAGCCAGGTCTCAAGGAGGGCGCGTTCTACGATCCGGTTAACTTTACTTTTCCGGCCGGCACCTATGTCTGTGAAGTGGAAGTCGATCCCGAAACCGGCGAGACGGAGATCGTCCAGTTCGTTGCAGCGGATGATTTTGGCACGATTATCAACCCCAACATCGTCGAAGGCCAGGTTCATGGCGGCCTCGCCCAGGGGCTCGGACAGGCAATGCTGGAGCGCGCAGTCTACGATGAAAGCGGTCAGCTGTTATCGGCCAGCTATATGGATTATACCATGCCGCGCGCTGATGATCTTCCCTTCTTCCAGGTTTCGCACCATCCCACGCCATGCCCGAACAATCCGCTCGGCATGAAGGGCTGCGGCGAGGCCGGAGCGATTGGAGCGCCGCCTGCCGTGATCAATGCCATCACGGATGCAATTGCCAATAACGCTCTTGAGATGCCAGCAACACCTGAAGCCGTGTGGCGTGCCCTGCAGGCAGGCGCCTTCAAACAGGCAGCGCAATAAGCGTATGCCAATCGTAATTGAAAGGTCCATTTGAAATGTACGATTTCGATTATCTCCGCGCCGGCTCCGTTGCCGAGGCCGCCAGCGCTCTTGCCGCCACGCCGAATGCCAAGCTGCTGGCAGGCGGACAAACCTACCTGCCAACGTTGAAACAACGCCTTGCCAATCCATCCTGCCTGATCGATCTTGGCGGCATTGGCGAACTCAAGTCGATCGAGAAGGATGGCACGGCGCTGGTCATCGGTGCCATGGCAACCCACGCCGAAGTGGCAGTCAGCCCCATCGTCAGGGAGGCGCTGCCGGGACTGGCCGGGTTGGCTGGTGGTATCGGGGATCCGCAGGTTCGCCATAACGGCACAATTGGTGGTTCCCTTGCCAATAATGATCCAGCGGCCGATTACCCCTCGGCAGCTCTTGCTCTTAACGCCACAATCGTCACAAATAAGCGCGAGATCGTGGCAGATGATTATTTTCAGGGCATTTTCACAACAGCCCTGGAAGATGATGAGATCATCACTCAGATCCGTTTCCCACTGCCTGACTTTGCAGGCTACGCCAAGCAGGAACAAAGAGCATCGCGTTATCCTCTGGTCGGCGTTTTTGTGGCGCGGCTTGGCAGCTCCGGTGAAATTCGTGTTGCCGTCACAGGCGCCGGCAACGATGGCGTGTTCCGCGTGGACGGCATCGAGAAGGCTCTGGCGGCAAACTTCAGCGCCGATGCGGCAAAGTCCGTCGCTGTCGCCTCAGCAGCCCTGATGGGCGATATGCACGGCAGCGCCGAATACCGCGCACATTTGATCCCGGTGCTGGCCGGCCGTGCCGTAGCGGCCGGCGTTACCTCCTCCGGCAGCTAAGGGGGGCATCAAAATAAACGCTTCAATTTTCCGAGCCGAAGCCGCATACTGAGGGCTATTTCTCACTAAAATTGAAGTGTTTATTTTTGTGGGCGCTCTATGCGCTGGTGGTTTACGTATAACAAAGTCTGGAATGCCTATGGCCAGCGCAGCCGCACCACCAACCTCGCAAGTAATTCCCGAGACCGTCGAGGCAACGGAGCACATGTTGCAATCCGGTGGCTATATCGCGGATGAAGGCATCGCCACGGCAGTCTTTCTTGCCTTGAAGTTACAGCGTCCGCTGCTGCTGGAGGGAGACGCGGGCGTTGGAAAGACGGAAATCGCCAGGGTTTTAAGCCGCATGTTCGCCCGTCCGCTGGTCCGCCTGCAGTGCTATGAAGGCCTCGATACATCAACCGCGCTCTACGAATGGAACTACCCGCGGCAGCTGTTGCATATCCGTTTGAGCGAAGCAGAAAACTCAGGTATCTCGCAGGAATCCCTTGAGCGCGATATCTTTACGCAAGACTACTTGCTGCGCCGCCCTCTGCTGCAGGCGCTCGAGATGAGCCGTGACGGCCAGGCGCCAGTGCTGCTTATCGATGAGCTTGATCGCGCGGATGAACCGTTTGAGGCGTTTCTTTTGGAGCTTCTGGCCGATTACCAGGTCACGATTCCGGAACTCGGCACCATCAAAGCAGCCGAGCCGCCGATTACGATCCTGACCTCCAACCGCACCCGCGAAGTGCACGATGCCGTACGCCGGCGCTGCTTTTACCATTGGATCGATCATCCAAACGCTGAACGCGAACGCGCCATCCTTGCGCTCAAGGTTCCCCAAGCGGCAGAAGCATTGACAGCTCAGATTGTTGCCTTTGTCGCACGCCTGCGCGACGCCGATCTCTATAAGCCTCCAGGTGTTGCCGAAACGATTGCCTGGGCCGAAGCGCTAACGGTGCTTGACGCGCTGGAGTTGAGCGACACGGCGATTAATTCGACGCTTGGTACGCTGCTCAAATACCAGGACGACATTGCCCGCGTTAAGGGCTCCGAGGCTGCCCGCATTCTGGCCCAAATCAAAGCAGAAGTCCTGGCAGGCAGCACACAGTAAAAGCTATGGCTTTATAAATTTCAAAACGCTCTAAAAGCGGCGGCGCATCCGAAATTGATCAGGCTTTTCTTGTGGCGGCACATAATGGTTGTTGTAAACCGCGTCACTCACGATACGCACGACAAACACATAGAGGACGAAACATGCAGTCATCGACAGCGTTGCTCCGATAATCGCCGTGTGTCCGGTCTCGTAAGAAAAGAAGATATCGTTCATTGAGAAGTAGGCATGGCCAAACAGGCCCGACGCTGACAAGGCCGCAAACGCGGCTAGAGTGCCGATTAAGCCGGTATCACAAAAAAGGTAAACGAACAACGTTGCACACACTGCAATAAACAGAATGAGCATAACGATCTCACCTGGCGTTGTGACTGCAATTGCCCACATCATGTGCCAATCCATTCACAATCTCCATTTTATAATGGCACGTTTTTTATGTCGTGACGAATGGTTTAAAGTAGTTGCTTTAGCTTAAATATGTGTTGATATGATTGGTTAACGTCGCTGATGGCGCGATAGGGAAATGAACGCTGGGTTTTGCCGTTCCGCTCTGCGTAAACCTGCATGAGGGCGCCGCCCGGCCCGCATATCTCGTATCTCGCCAGTTCGCAGAGAACACGAGTTCGATTTGGAAGTTGACGGCTATCTTCCTCATGATGATTATATGGTTCTTCGCTATGAAAACAAAGATAAATCCATCCAACAGTTCGGATCAATTGTTGCGAGATTGAACCCGTCTGGAAATGAAATTAGAGGAGAGTTTGTCGGGCACGGGCATAGGGAAGAAAAAATTGTCTCGGGAGATTTAGTATTACGTAATAGGCTGTGATCTCCTGGCTCACTGCTTGCAATTCGCATAACCGATCTTATAGAACGCCCTCATCTATTCCGATCCGGCTTCTTTTTCAATCGCTGCAAGTCCTGCATTAACGGCGACCCGCCACGAGCGGCCCCGTTGTCGCGCATCTTCGATTGCATCGTCTATATCGTGCTCAAATCCTAAAGACGTCAGTGCCCTAATCAAGACTGACGCCTGCTCTAAGTCTTTGGCGGTTTTCGGATCACGCCCAGGCCGATGTTGTGAAACGATGAGCTTGTGAACGGCATATCGCGCTGGATCTGGAACACGAACGCGAACGCCAGCACCATGTAGAACGATGACTTCAAGGGCCTGCTCTGTCAAATATTCCTGAAATGGCAATGCTTCGCCAGCTACCCCTAAGGCTTTAATCTCAATGGGGGAGCGTCCGCCCCGCTTGGCGCGTGTCAGGATGTCGATTGTGACTTCACCCAGCCGAAAACGTGCAGGTAGTTGATCGCTACCAGGATACCATTGAATTTCGAGTTCTGGGTCCGCGCCCTTAAAAACCTCAGCCAGGTCAACCGGATCACCGGCTTCAGAAAATGCAGCGGCAGAAATATCGATGTCATTGGTCGCAAAAGCTGCGCCAGGCCAAGTCATCCCAAGATGTAAGGGATAGAGACGGAATGCATGCGTGCCAACCAGTGTCAGACCGCGGCTGAATAATCCCTCCCGGGATAAAACTTCGAAAACCCGACCGATTGGCGGTGGGGGAGCAAGCATGTGCGCACGCCTGAGCATTGCTACGGTTGACCGCCGTGCCTTTGCTCGCGCTTCTGCGCGTTGGTAGTTTTTAGCTTGCGCCTGAGCTTTCTCATCCTCTTCCGGACCTATGTAATGTTCGGTGCGACGAGTGCCAGACCGGATGCTGGCATAAAGATATGACCTGCCGCGGACAGTCTTACGCTTTATTGTTGCCGGCACATCGTCAGCAATGTCGGCCGATTGCAACAGATCCGCATAGAGCGTCTGGATGTTAAGAGGGATATTTCTGATCATGGCGATGTTATACCACAAAAGCTAATATCATGGTATAACAGATAAGCTGGCTCGATATGAGTGGCCTTGAAAAACAAACGGTCCTGAATGTTGCAGCCGATCTGTTTTAATATGTTCGGAAAAGGTTCATGGCAAAGCTTTCTCGAACGAACCAAATGACCATAATTGTCATATTAACAAGGACCTATCCACGACTTCCAACGCTTTTTACAGGCGATCAAAAGCTGTTCGACAAAGGGTGGACTGCCGAACAATTCATCAGATTACAACAAACGTCAGGGCATACGTGACACTCAGATGGTCAATATGCTAAGCTGTTATTCATGAGCAAAGCATTGGAAAACGCAGTCGCCAAAGTAAAAACAATGTCGGAAGAGCGACAGCGCTACGCGACTGAGGTTCTTGAGGGCATCGTAGCTGCGGGCGATGGCATATATGAACTCAGTGAAGCTGAGGCGAAACTCGTGGATGAAGCACTGGCTGAACTCAACCAAGGTTTAGTCGCCAGTGACGATGAAGTGCATGCGGTCTTTGATAAGTACCGATAATAAAGCTCGTTTTTGCACCACGGGCACTTCAAGACATCGATAATATTTTGGCTTACATCAGTGCACGCAGCCCCTAAGCTGCGCGCAACATTTCTATAGCTATCGAATATACCGCCAGTCTCAGCGCTGAAAATCCATATATTGGCGCTAAGATCAATCGACCTAATGCGTATCGCTATCCTCTAACTCGCTATGACTACACTATCTTCTACCGGGTGCGGCCTCGGTTTCAGGTTGTGGAAATACTTCGTGTGGTGCACGGCAAACAGGTGCGTAATGTCACCAAAATACCGTCGTAGGCGGCGGCAACCGTAAAGTTCCATAAGAGGGGTTATGCGAATGAGTAGTTGTTGCGCTTATCAAATCAAACTATTTGCAGTAAGGCTGAATGAAATCTAGGATATACCTTGCACGTATAGCAGAATTCGCCTTTGTAGTAATACCTCCTGCGTGTTTTGCCTCAAGCGCATTCACTACCATACCAAGACATAATCCGGATTCATCGAGTACAGGGCTACCACTACTTCCCGGTGCTACAGCGTTCGAAATTAAAATACGATCCTCGCCTTTATATGTATTTACAATAGCATTGACCTCACCTCCATGTGCTAGAACATAATGCGCATTGGTGGTTGCTATGCGCGGGTAGCCTAGAGTAATCGTCCGTGAGAGGATCGTTGGCGAACTAACAGGAAATATTGATACCGGCGGTTTAGTGAAATTAATCGGCATTATAGCAATATCTAACTCTGGATGTAGTATCCATTCGGTCTGAAGTTTTGCGTACTTGACGCCTTCCGGCTCGCTAAGGTCACTAAACGTAATTCCATCATCAGGATCGACATTATGCTTGGCTGTGACGAGAACATACTTGTTAGATATGCCGTTGCTAGTAGCTACAAAGCTGGTGCCTGTGAAGTCGTCATCCCCTTTCTTTGCAAATACTGCCGGAATGCTAGAACGATACTTTTGGACAACATGCTCTGGCCCCAGCAGTACATTGTCAATAATGCCTAAGGTATTAAACATAGAAATACGCGGCTTATTCCAAGAGTACGTTACAAAAGCATGGTCGCCGAACACATTATGATCATGTACGAGGCCCCACTTAATTAATCTTTCGAGAAGAGGCCTCACTAAGTATATTGCAACGCCACTGTCACACCCTGTAGCAAGCAGCAAATTCATGAAATCTTCAGTTCTAAAATAACCTCTTTCGAGGAGATGACTTCTATCATCAAAGTTCGGAAGTTGCCTTAGTTGCCTACGCACCAAATCCTTATAATGCTGGTCCTGATTAACAAGGCCAATAAGCCCGATCAATGCGGTGATCTCAGATGGTTTGTTGGAGGCAAGTTCATCAATGAACTTAGTTATCATTTCTGTGACTTAAATTAGGTGCATGTCGAATTTCACGATAATCATATATTCGTCATCCATTGACAATCCAAAGTCTAATCAAACAGTAATATCCCATAAACCACTCATTATCTAACAGATGTCAAAGGTCTAAAATTACCTTGAAATTTTATGTGCAAAGACCTTAAATCTTTCGTTTCCGGTGTTCGGTAATATTTGTTCGATTGTCACACACTTATCAAGATTATCGAACAAAGCTGAATCACAACGGTGTAACGCGCCTTAAGAACTGGTTGCGACCGTTTAAAGGTGTCACCTCGAAGTGCCTCGCAAGCTATCTGGCTTGGCGGCGTATGATCGAACGCTGTGGCTACTGTCTAACCCCGCGCCACCTTGTCGCCGAGTCGCTCGGGGCATGAGGGCAACATCAAGTCAGAAGAGAGCTATATTCATTCGCGAGCGATGCGGAAGACAAGAAAATTCTTGTGTCGTATGTATTATCTCGTGTTGCGTCCATGATAGGAAATGAAAAAGTGTGGTGGATATTGCATAAGGTGTTTGGCTGGAACTACGTTTGCATCGCCAGCAGTCCATTCGGCATGCCATCCCATCATCAAGTGCAACGTGTAAATCTGGATCGCAATGGTCGCCCGTTTGTTTATCACTTTAATACGATTGTGTACCTTGATCAGCAGCAATCCGTTTACGACATCACGCCGCTGACATTTCAGAAGCCAGGCATCGATGCGCAAGTTGCAGAATTGCCTCTTAAAAATGGCAATAAAGATAAAAGTGGATCTGTGCGGTAATAATGCTTCCTCACCATATACTGGATAGAAATTTTGGGCCAACCGTGCGTATGCCGCCGCAACAAGACGGCTTTCTGCCGGCTGCCTAATTCCCCCGTGATGGAACGAGTTTTCCGCTTGGCCCACGTTGGGTTGGCTTTATGGAGCGCCATTCCACAGAACAAGCGCTCCTTGGGAGGAAAAACTCGTTTCAGCTGCTTGGTGCGACAACTTATAACACGCTGTTTTCCATACTCATTGGTAACGGCCGGGAGTGAGGCAGATACACACAGACGTCAAGAAGCTTAAAAAGGAATTTCGTCATCCAATGGCTTATCGTAGTCGCCGCCACCGGCCGGTGCCCGCGGCTCATCATAGGTGTTGCTGCTTGCAACGCCACTTCTGTAATCGGTCTGGCCGCCGCGATAGTCCGATTGGCCGCTATCCGACATGCCACTACTATTGCGACTTTCAAGCATGGTCAGCATGGAATTGTATCCCTGCAAAACAACCTCCGTCGTATAACGGTCCTGGCCCTGTTGATCCTGCCATTTGCGGGTCTGTAGCTGACCTTCAATATAAACCTTGCCTCCTTTGCGCAGATATTTTTCAACCACGCCGCAAAGGCCTTCATTAAAGATGACGACGCGGTGCCACTCGGTGCGCTCGCGTTTTTCACCGGTAGAACGGTCACGCCAGCTTTCGGTTGTGGCAACCTTTAAATGGGCAATCGGTTTGCCGTCCTGGGTGCGGCGAATTTCTGGGTCTGCGCCAAGGTTCCCCACCAGAATGACTTTGTTGACTGATCCGGCCATAAAAAATGCCTTTCCTTTTTCGGCTTCCGGCTTGATGTGAAATCCGCATGGCATAACCACTTTCGCTTCAAAGCCAATTCAGAAACCTCAATGTGTCGATGTGAAGTTAATTCGTGCTTCGCGCAATGGTGAGGCTACAACCATATTAAATTTCTGCGAT
>CAWUIN010000066.1:0-16578 GCA_963922535.1 uncultured Hyphomicrobiaceae bacterium
CCCGCCCCCCCCGACACCCTTTTTTTTTTCTTTGCTCCGTCGACCACCGAGTTCTAGACCTTTTACTTCCCTCTTTCGAACCACGAGGCTCTTCCTTGGAACTGAGCCCCGCCGAACAACGCGTCCCCGCCATGGAACTGAGCCCCGCCGAACAACGCGGCCCCGGGTGCGGCCTCTTTATCGCCGAAGCGTGTTCGGCGAAACGATACGCGGCCAGGAAACAGGAATTCTGAAAAGTCGACCCTGCCTGGCAGGCCAAGATCATCGAATTCGACGGAGGCATGGTGCAGAAACAGCAGCTGTGCATCTGTCGCTTTATCGCCGCCCTCCTTGACCCACAGCCCGGCGGCCTCAAGCTCTTCGCGCAGGCCACACATGGCTTTGGCCCAGACGTTCCACGCTTCTTTGCCCGCATGCCAGCGTGTCAGGGCCGTCTGCAATCGCGCTTGGGCAAATGGATCGCTGTAGCCGTCCACGCTACGCAGCGGATTGCCGGGAAGCCGTGTGTATTTCGCCGGCGCAAGCCGTTCGCCTCCAGGCCCGCTCGTCCAGTCGTTCAGCTCATAAAGCCGGTGTTTCCAGTCCTCATAATCAAAAGCTGTCTGATCGCCGGCCTGCGGGCTGCCCTCAGTCGTGCGGGATTTCTGGCTCATTCTGACTTTGTCTTAATATGGCCCCGGCAGCTACGGCTCCAGTTCGGTATCCCAGTAGAGATAGTCCAGCCAGCTCTCGTGCAGGTGGTTTGGCGGAAACGACCGGCCGTTGCGGTGCAATTCATGGACCGTCGGGCGATATGGCTTCTGATGCGGAAACATCCCGCAGTCCTTCGGCATCTTATTGGCCTTGCGCAAATTGCACGGCGCGCAAGCTGCCACCACGTTATCCCAGCGCGTCTGGCCGCCTTTTGAGCGGGGAATGACGTGATCGAACGTCAAATCGTGGGGATCACCACAATATTGGCATGTAAAACGATCCCGCAGGAACACGTTAAAGCGCGTAAAGGCGGGATAAAGCGCTGGCTTTACGTATGTTTTGAGGGAAACGACCGAAGGCAGACGCATCTCGAACGATGGACTGCGTACACCGTGTTCGTATTCCGATACTATGTTTACCCGGTCCAGGAACACCGCTTTCACCGCCTCCTGCCAGCTCCACAGCGACAGAGGATAATAGCTAAGTGGGCGGAAATCCGCATTTAGGACCAAAGCCGGAGAATTCTCCGGCGTCATCGTTATTGCAGTCACTTTTCGTGCTTTCCTGGTTCCAGTCGGCTGGAGAGGAGAGACGCACGTTGTAATCGCGCACTAGTTAAGTACTAAACTTCCATGTCAGATCTATGAAGGCATGCGTCTTTCTTTGGGACATTTCTCATTATGCGACATTTCACACGTTTATTATAGCCTGTCATAAATAAAAGAGCGAGGCCATAAAAATATTTTACTATAATTCCGTCAGGACAAATAGCTGCGCGTTTCAGCTATCGATTGCGCTCATCCGGGCTGACAAGCGCTCGGACAACGAAAACCGCGCACACCGCACCGATCAATTGGGCAACGATGAAGGCCGCCATGTGCTGAGGCATGATCCCCGCAAACGTGTCGGTAAAACTGCGCGCAATCGTCACCGCCGGGTTGGCAAACGATGTCGAGGCTGTAAACCAGTAGGCCGACGTAATATAAAGCCCTACAGCGGTGGGCACTGCGGCAGCGTTGGCGCGCAGGGTGAGCAGGATTGTTGTCACCAGACCAAACGTTGCAACCCACTCAGCAAACCATTGGCCACCGCTGGCGCGTGCCTTAGATGAGATCTGCAGGATTGTTTCATCGAACATCGCGTGCGCTGCAAAGACGCCGATTATACCGCCGATCACCTGTATGACGACATAACCGAAGGCTTCGCCGATGCGAATATCGCGCCTGAGCAGAAATGCAACGGTCACGGCAGGATTGAAATGCGCCCCCGAAATCGGCCCCAGCATAGTGATGAGCACGTAAAGAATGGCGCCGGTTGGAATGGTATTGCAAAGCAGCGCCAGCGCAACGTTTCCGCCAGCCAGATTTTCTGCCATCATGCCAGATCCAACCACCGCGGCAAGCAGAAATGCGGTGCCGATGAATTCGGCTCCCAGTTTTTGGTTGAACGTATTTTCCGACATGCGCTACCTCCCCGAGCTTCAGCCGTAAGCACTGTTTAGGCGCCATGCTGGGAAATGACAAGCGATGATGTCGCTGCGACTTCCAAAGCACTCCATCAACCTTGCGCGCGATAGCTGACTTTCGACACGACAAAACCAGCTTTAGAACCGGAACTTTGCCGTTTCGCAATTGGCGTGTGAAAGCCGTGGCTTTTATGCTTTGGTTAATTTATACTGCAGCTAAACTTTGGGCGCGCTTAATGGGCTATGGCCCGCGATGTGGCGAAACGCGATATGGTAAGAAATGCGGCTGAGGAGCAGGGGTGATCTCTTCAAAACCATCCACAACAGCGGCAGCAGCGGGGCACAGCTACATACGGCCGCCATCGTAAACGCGAAATCGGTGCTTATGAGAGGCTACGACGCGTCCATGATCCAAGGGTCTGCCGAAGCGTGGCGGAATGGCGGCCTGAGGCCGGATGCGAGATTTATAGGTTTCTTCAGGCGCAACCAATGTATGCTCGACCAGAGGTGCACAGCCGTTCCATAAGGTGTGATCTGACAGGCTCCACGCTCCCAGAAGCCGGTGAATTATGCCATTGGTCTGGCTAAGCGGTAGCAGCAATACTTCGGAATATATGCTTTCTCCACGCGTTGTGTAGGAGTGGATGTTGAATGTGACTGCACCGCCAGATACGGCGATGGCTTGCAGTTTATCCTGTACGTCGATGCGATCATGAGGCTGCCAAAGATCCAGAAAATTATCCCCACGTAATTCTATTCCCAGATATTCGCAGAGTTTCGTGCCTGCAATACGAAACCTGTAGTTTGCCGGCGGCCGGCATTCCAATAGCAACGTCTGAGGTAAAATTGTTGCGATAGAAGCTGGATCGATCTCAGTTCGTGTCGGTGCAAGACGCCCGGCGCGCAATTGGTCCCAGTATGCAAAGAGCAACTGGCTGGTGTTATGTTGCATTTATCCGTGTGGTCCTTGCCTGTACCGTTTTTTTATTTTGAAGCATTGATCACCGGCTTAATGCGTATTTGTATGACGCTGCGGTGTCACCGTGAGTGGCGGCACATTGAGAGCAGGAAGTATGCCAGATGTTGGCTTTTCTTGAATGAATGTCAAATATCTTTGAAAAGAGTTAATGGCTGCCATGACGGATTATCAAAGGCGTGAGCCGGTCTTTAATGTGCCTGCTGTCGTGATTGTTGTGCTTCTGATGCTGCTTGCATTTCACGCGATGCGGGAATTAGCTGGTCCATTCTGGGATCACAAACTTATGACCTATCTCGCACTTTATCCTTACCGGCTTGGGCCGGATGGAAGCGATGAACCGGGAGGTGGTCTTGTTGGCGTCACGTCTCTGGCCACGCATGCCTTACTGCATGGCGACTGGTTGCATTTGTTACTCAACAGTGCCTGGTTGCTGGCTTTCGGATCGCTGATCGCAAGACGTACAAGTGCGGCAGGATTTCTTGGGTTGTTTATTGCCTGCGCGGTTGCTGGCGGGCTCGCCTATGTCGCGATCAATGGATATGCAAAGATATATGTTATCGGTGCATCCGGTGCGGTGTCAGGCTTGATGGGAGCTGCCTTCCGCATCATCTTCGTGTTGCCCCATGGTGGTCTTGCCGTTCTGCAACACCATCCGCAGGTGGTTCCACGAATGCCCTTGGGTATGGCCCTCAGTCATCGTCAGACAGTGCTTGCCTCGGCATTCTGGATTGTTGCCAATCTGTTGTTCGGCCTAGCCAGCTCAAGCATTGCAGGCGGTGGCGGTATTGCCTGGGAGGCGCATCTTGGCGGCTTCATCGCTGGTTTTTTATTGTTTGGCGCGTTTGATCGCGGACGCGCCATGAATGATACAAATCATGTATGAGCTAGGCCGTGTTGCCAACTGTGGGCAGAAGAGCGGGCCTGCCCCCAGCCGCACCATACCATTTATGCCCAAAAGCGCATAATACATGTCTCCGCCATCGTGTTATTCACCTTTGATGGTCTGCCCCAGTTCATCGATGCGCGCCTGAAGCGAAATTTTGTCGAGACTGCTGAACGGCAAATTGATGAAGATATCCAGCCGTCTTTCGATCATGCCAATCAGTTCATTCAGCATTGCCGTACGCTCGACGTCAGTTCCCTCAAATTTAGCAGGATCTGGGAAAGGCCAGGAGCCAGTGACAACATGATCGCCGAAGTCCGGACACTGCTGTCCCGTCAGGGTGTCGCACATCGCAATTACAAAATCCATTTTTTGCGCATCAGCTGTTGTGAACTCGCTCCAGGACTTCGAGGAAAGATTGGAGGCATCGAAGTTTAAGGCTTCAAGGCGTTCAAGAACTGCCGGCATTGGACCTGGTGCGGGATTTGAGCCTGCCGAAAAGGCTTGAAATCTGCCCTTTCCGATTTTTCTTAAAACTGCTTCGGCGATGATGGACCTTGCCGAATTGTGGGAACACAGGAATAAAACGTTATAGACACGATCGGACATGACACTCACCTTTCTATATGTCGACATAACAAGACATATCGAATTTATAATTTGAGCGCAAGCAATTTGGCCCCTGCATCTGCTCTGTGCGGTACGGTACGTGTACAGTGTGGTACGATGTAGTGTCGTGTCTTAAACTTCAGTCTGGTGGAGTGTTTTTTCGGTTGCCCCTTCGATTCTGCCGATGGCCTGGATTTGTTGCTTCAATTCATTGAGCGGCAGATTATCGACATCGAGGTTAATGAAGGCCGTAAAGCGATTCATCAAGTTGCGGTAGGTTTCATTAAAAGCGGCACGGTTTTTGGAACATGAGCCATTGAGTTCGGCGATGCTTGGGATACCCCAGTGGGCTAGCAGGGGATGTCCCGGCCAGACTGGGCACTCTTCACCGCTTACACGGTCACAAACGGTGATCACGAAATCCATTTGCGGCGCATCCGGTTCAGCAAACTGTACCCACGATTTCGGTTCAAGGCTCGATGTATCGTAGCCCAATTTGTCGAGCAGCTCTATGGTAAGCGGGTTTGGACTGTGTTTGGGTGCGCTTCCTGCCGAAAAGGCGCAAAATTTACCATAACCTTCTCGATTGACAATCGCTTCAGCCATCAGCGATCGCGCGGAATTGGCGGAACACAGAATGAGTACATTATAAATGCGATCCGGAGCTTCAAGAACCTCACGTTTGCTTGGATAGCTTACGGCTGGCGATGTGCGATCCTCAAGCCATGAAGCGGCACGGGCCAACCCCAGAAACACAGCGGTATCCTCAAACCGATCTGCGTTGGCAACATAAATAACTGAGCGACCCTCTTTGCGCGAGTGGACTAAGCCTGCAACTTCCAGGATGCGAAGATGAGTTGACAGGGTGTTGTGCGGTATAAAGAGCAGGCGCGATATGTCCCCCGCCTTAAGACCAAACGGCTGATAGCGAAGGAGCAGGCGATACGCTTCTAGCCGTGTCTCCTGCGAGAGCGCTGCAAATACCGCTGCGATTTCGCGTGTAGGCGGTGGGGCGCGCATATGCATGCTGTGGCAACTCCGGATTGTTTTATATGTCCTGATATATCGAAGTATTTTCAGGTAACGTCAACAGATCACATATGAAATCATCGCCACATCCAGAAGGTATTGCCAAGTTGTTTAGCGTTTCTTTTTCGGCTATCTGATTTTTATGAAAATCGAAGCTTTTTTCCCTCCGCCTGTAAGGCTACCGTTTGCCTCGCGAAGTCATCGCCTATGCGGTTTGGGCTTAACATCGCTTTACCTTAAGTGCTGAAGATGTCGAGGACCTTCTGGCTGAACGTGGCGTCATCGTCAGCCGCGAAACTGTCCGGCCATGGATGAACCGGTTTACGAGCCACTTCGCAAAGTTCATTCGGCGCGATCGCTCGCAGCCAAAAGATAAATGTCACCTGGCTGAGGTTATGAGCACAATACGAGGTCAAAGGTATTGGCTGTCAGGGGCTATCGATACAGGTGGGCACGTGCTTGACATTCTGGTCCAGCCGCGTCGGAATGCAGTCGGAAGACAAAGGCTGCAAAGCGATTTCTGAGGAAATTGATTGATCAGTTCGGCCCGCCCAGAGGCGCTGTGACAGACAAGCTTCGCAGCTACATCAAGCCTATTAAGCAGGGCTGTTCAATGCTGATCACTGATACCGGTAGGCCAGCAGCCTATTGAAATCGAGGATGTTATTCCAGAGGGCATCGGCGATGTTGGTCTCACAGTTGGCGCGCAGAATATTGAGTTGTACGACACCTCCTCACGCTTTTCCCACGATTGGTCTTTCGCACATTGTACGTGCGTTAATCTTCTAACCCGAACAAGAGTGCCGACCAGCTCGTTCCAGTCCTCGTCCTGGAAAGTTTCCGGCGGCTCAAACGTCTCGACAATACGGGGTTCCTGGCGTGGCCTTTTGGTCTTGTCAACCTCGACGGGCTTTGATGTCTGTGTTGTTTCTAATATATCTTCCAGTAAGTTAGGTTGATTGCCTTTGACTTGCACCAGGAGTTCGCATTTTGCCTTACTGGCTGCTACAAATGTTTTTTTGACAGTGCAGGGCATCTAAGGTGAACAGGCGGCCTTCAAGGCCCAGTTCCTTGATGATCTCAGGTGCTGCTGGAATTTCGTTACTCTTGTCATCGATTTGCAAGTGCCCCAGGATCAGAGCTTCATCGGCGGCAAAGACACTGAGTAGATGAAAAGACACTGAGTAGATGAATAGCCTTTTGGTCGTTGAAAGCATCGAAACTATGCCTGATAACCTTGCCGTCGATGGCAAGAGCCTGGCCCCGCGCAGCAAAAGCAGCAAATAAAGACCTGACAACTGTCTGCTGACGTGCTATAAGGTTAATTTATTTTTTATGCCAGTTGTGAATGGTAGTCTAACCATCAAAGTTGACGAATACTTTTGTGCAGAGGTATGCTCTTCGCCAAGAGCATATTCTTTCTACAAACAGATATATATCTTCAGGATATTTGCGTCAGCTAAAGACAGCTAAAGAAATGCCGTGCAACCGGCCTATGCAGATAGCGTGGCAACCTTGGCTGGGTCGCACAGATCTCCCTATTTTTATTGGATCGATGTATGGACAGGTTTGCAAACGCTTACGAGTTTATCGAAGCCAAACGGCCTGAGCGGCCCGTGTTTGGTCTCAGGCCACATGCGGCGGCTCGGGCAGCACGCTGGTTTCTGGATAATTTTCCCGGTGAAGTAGCCTACGCCTATAAAGCTAATAGTTCCGTTTTTCTGCTCGGCGCACTTTATGGTTCTGGCATCCATTGCTTTGATGTCGCGTCGCTTCCAGAACTTGAGGATGCCGCAACGATACCACGCGCACAGTTGCATTACATGCATCCCATAAAATCACGCACCGCTATTCGGCGTGCCTATCAAGAGTTCGGTGTCAGGTGTTTTGCACTGGACAGTGAGGATGAGCTGAAAAAGATCGTCCAGGAGACTCATGCAGCCGATGACCTGCATCTTTTTGTTCGCGTGGCAGTGCCTTCAATCAACAGTAAAATACCGCTGGAGCATAAATTCGGCGTAACAGGCGATAAGGCGGCTGAGCTTTTGGTGCGGACACGCCAGCATTGCGATAAACTTGGGATCGCCTTTCATGTCGGCTCCCAGACAACCACACCCGATGCCTTCGTCACTGCATTTGAGGCAATACACAGGATGATCGTCCTGGCTGGGGTCGTTGTCGACAGCATCGATGTGGGCGGCGGCTTTCCAGCCTGCTATTCACAGGAGCGGCCGTCTGAACTCATTGAATTTATATCGGTTATCAAAAAATATTTTCATAATTTACCGGTTAGTCAGGACTGTCGTTTGATTTGCGAGCCGGGGCGTGCGCTGGTTGCTGAGGCAGAAAGCCTGATCGTTCGTGTTGAAGCGCGTCGCGGGCAGGAGCTGTTTATCAGCGATGGCAGCTATGGTGCTCTATTTGATGCAGCGCATCTCAAGTTCAGGTTTCCAATTCGTCTAATTGGCCAGATGGGTAAGGCCGATGACTATATTCCCTTTGCACTGTGGGGGCCAACCTGCGACTCCATTGATTACATGGAAGGTCCTTTTATGCTGCCGGCCAGCGTCAGGGAAGGACACTATCTTGAGATCGGCAATATCGGTGCGTATGGACGCGCCATAGCCAGCAGCTTTAATGGCTATGGTCAGTACGATGAAGTGATTTTAGACGATGCGCCCATGTATACAATGTATCCGCAGATTACAGCCGGTGTCGTGCAGTCCTGGTAACAAGGGCAAAGCAAATGCAGTGTTGTAACATATTGGTTGGTGCATCTTGACTGGTTTGAGCTATCTTCCTCCCGAGCAGGATTTCCTTGAAGCAGGACGGGTTGGCGCGGATTGTCCGGATGCAGCACGGGCCATTGTTATCCCTTACGGTCTTGAAGCCTCCGTCAGCTATGGGCAGGGCACTGCAGCTGGCCCTGCCGCGATCCTGGCGGCCAGCGAACAGCTTGAACTTTTTGACGAGGAACTCTGGTGCGAACCCTATCGCGATTATGGTGTTGCAACGCTGACACCACAGGCGATCCCTGCTACGGTGCCGGAGGCTCTGAATGAGCTTGCCAGGATCACGGATACAGTTCTGTTGCAGGACAAATTTCCCTTGATCCTCGGTGGCGAGCATGCACTTACTGCCGGCGCACTTCGCCCATTTATTGAACGGTTTTCAGATCTTGTCGTATTGCACATCGATGCACACGCGGACTTGCGCGACGGCTATCAAGGAGAGCATTATTCACACGCCGCCGCCATGCGACGGGTTTTGGATTATCCCAGCGTTTCCATTGTCTCTGTAGGAATTCGTGCGATTTCACAGGAAGAGGCTGATTTTTACGAAGCCAATCGTAACCGCATTACAATTTGGTGGGCAAAGGATCAGGCTGCTTGGGATATCAATCGTATTGTTGCGGCGCTGGCAAACCGGCCAATTTATGTAACATTCGATATCGATGGTCTTGATGCTGCGCAAATGCCGGCCACTGGTACGCCAACGCCAGGCGGTCTTTGCTATTGGCAGGCACTCAGTCTGTTGCGCAAAGCAGCACAGACCGGTCGCATTGTCGGTGGCGATGTTGTTGAACTGGCACCGATCAAAGGCTTTCATGCCTACGATTACACGGCCGCTGCCATTGCATACAAGATTATGAGTTATGCCCTCTCAGGCGCCGGCAGATCACAGGAATATTCCGAACGCTGACACTTCCGATCTATACAACCTGTGAGGACGTTATTCTGTTTTCCCAGCCAAAGCGTTATATCGCGGAGCACTTTCGATCAAAATCGAAGCGTTTATCTGGGGGGCGTGTCGTCAATTACTAATTACTGGCTTCGCGCGGTAATTGACGACACGGCCTGGTCCAAGAGTAGATGCACATGGACAAAGCGCATCCGGGCACAAAGCAAACTTGCCAGATTAGCGATCTCTGGTTAGCATTTTAGAAAAATTCAGGCAAACATAGCAAAGCGGGGCATCACCCAATGTTTATTGCCAGCGATGTCGCTGAAGCCGTCGGCAAAACGCCGCTCATCAAACTGCGCCGGGTCTCCGAAGAAACCGGCTGCATAATCCTCGGCAAGGCGGAATTCATGAACCCTGGCCAGTCGGTAAAGGACCGTGCCGCGCTTTCAATCATCAAGGATGCCGTCGCCACAGGCGCTCTCAGGCCAGGCGGCACTATCGTTGAAGGCACAGCTGGCAACACCGGCATCGGCCTTACCGTGATTGGTGCATCACTTGGGTATAAGTGCGTGATTGTCATCCCGGAAACGCAGGCGGACGAGAAAAAGGCAACGCTGCGTCTGCTCGGCGCGCGGCTCATTGAAGTCCCCGCCGTGCCTTACCGCAATCCAAACAATTACGTCAAATACTCTGCCCGCCTGGCCGAGGCTCTCGCCCAGACAGAGCCGAACGGCGCCGTCTGGGCTAATCAGTTTGACAACATCGCCAACCGGCAGGCTCATATCGAGGCAACTGCGCCGGAAATCTGGCAGCAAACCGAAGGCAGGGTGGACGGCTTTGTCTGTGCCGTTGGCTCCGGTGGTACGCTGGCCGGTGTCTCCATGGGTCTCAAAGCCAAAAAACAGGATATCAAGATCGCACTGGCCGACCCGCGCGGTGCTGCGCTTTACAGCTATTACACCACTGGCGAATTGAAAGCCGAGGGCAGCTCGATCACTGAAGGCATAGGCCAGGGTCGCATCACCGCCAATCTCGACGATGCCATTGTCGACCATGCCTACCGTATCGCCGATGACGAAGCCGTGCGCCATACCTTCCAGCTCCTTGAGGAGGAGGGGCTTTGCCTTGGTGCCTCCTCCGGCATCAATGTCGCTGGCGCCGTCGCGCTGGCCCGGGAACTCGGCCCTGGCCACACCATCGTGACCATCCTGTGTGATTATGGCACGCGCTACCAATCGAGGTTGTTCAATCCCGAGTTTTTGCGCAGCAAAAAACTGCCTGTGCCTGGATGGCTCGAGCGCGGAACGGATGGCATCCCAGACGTATTTGAAGAGGTGGAAGAGTAAAAAGACAACTTTATAATGCGTTGAGGCTTTTGTGCGAACCAGCAGTATAGCCTGTACATCTCACTATCCCGCAAGCTGGTGATGCGAGATTTATGGGTGCTTTGTGCGCTGCGAAAGATTCCGAGGCAGATTTGCCAGCGCCCAGCCTTCAGCATATCGTCTCCGCTCTCTGCCTGCCAATCAGACCTTGTGCGGCGTTACATTTATGTCTGAAGAACGCCAGATCTTTTATTAGTATTCGTTAATATACTGTTAATGATTCGGTCGCACACTTGCGGAACAAAGCCTGACACCCAGGCGCAATTTGCGGCCAGGTATTGGGCCTTCTGCTTCAAAGGATATAACGATGACGACACTTCAAGGTTCCACACAACAGCAACTTCGCCAGTTCATAGAGCAGATCGAGCGTCTGGAGGAAGAAAAGAAAGAAATCTCAGATAATATCCGTGACAAACTTGCGGAAGCAAAGTCTGTTGGCTTTGATATCAAGGTGTTACGCCAGATCCTGAAGCTTCGCCAGAAATCCAAGGATGATCGCGACGAAGAGGAAGCTATTCTTGCGACATATCTCCATGCCCTTGGTATGGCTGACAATGATGAGCCTTATGCATTTGAAGAGGCTGCATAGACACCGACAACACAAAGTTCTATATCATTTATCGAAACAGTTCGTGCTGTGTGCCAACACAGCACGGCACATGCTGGGCAATCGTAGATCGCCATAGCGCTGGTATGAAGTGTGCTGATATGAATTAAGCCCATTCAAGAAAATGAAAGCATAAATACATTTTATAAAATAACACTTTAGTATCGATCAGCTTTTAAGAGATTACTTGATCTTAGCTTCTTTAAATTCCACGTGCTTGCGTACGATTGGATCGTATTTCTTGAAGGACATTTTTTCAGTTGTGTTGCGTGGATTTTTCTTGGTAACGTAAAAATATCCGGTCTTAGCTGTCGATAAAAGCTTGATCTTTTGAGTTACTGGTTTTGCCATTTTGCAAAAGTCCTTAAGGCTTATATGGAGATCACATCGGAGTTGATTCTCACTTGTGATGAATAATGACACAAGTGTCAAGAAGAGATTTTCCCGCTGATAACCTTAAATTTTGCTTCATTGCAGATTGTAGAAGCGTTGGCGTTCTTGACAGGCTTCCACACTTATATCCGATGGGTGATATCCGCACGGCCATTTTTGACGAAGCATTGCAAACACAGCCTTGTTAATGCAGTGAGAAGATACGAAAATGCGAGATTGTGAACGTGCCGCCATTATTGCCGAGCTCACACCGCCATTCGTAATCAAACGGCCGGCATGCCAGACAACCCCGCTTGTTTTTTGTTCGCCGCATTCCGGGCGCATTTATCCAAGTGTATTTCTTGCAGCGTCGCAACTTGATCCTCAGAAACTGCGTAAGTCAGAGGATTGTTATGTCGATGAGCTGTTTAATGCAGCGCCAACCTTTGGCGCTCCCCTCATTGCAGCGCGCTTTCCAAGGGCATATCTCGATGTCAACCGCGAGGCTTATGAACTCGATCCCATTCTCTTCGCCGAACCGCTTCCGAAGTATGCCAACACACACACCATGCGCGTTATCGCAGGGCTTGGAACAATTGCGCGAATTGTATCAGCTTCTGAAGAAATTTATGCCGGTCATCTGCCGCTTGATGTAGCACTTGAGCGCATTGAACGGCTCTATAAACCATTTCATGAAGCTCTTCGTGAGCTGGTCGAAGCGACACTGCAGAAATTCGGCTGTGCCATTCTGGTGGATTGTCATTCCATGCCTTCGACATCAAGCTTTCATTCGGCAGCCGTACGCCCTGAGTTTGTGATTGGCGATCGCTTTGGCACATCATGCGATCGTCGTGTGACGCGTATCGTGCGCCACGCCTTGGGCGAGATCGGTCGCCAGGTTCAGCTTAATCGTCCTTACGCCGGCGGCTTTATTACCGAACACTATGGTCAACCAAAGCGTAATATCCACGCCCTTCAGATAGAAATCAATCGAAGCCTCTATCTCAATGAGACGACACTTGAACGCTCCGGGAGTTTCGCACGGTTCCAGAAAAAAACTTCACTGTTTATTGAAAGCATAGCAGAACAGGTCCACGCCATGCTGAGCTGCCGCGATGCAGCGGAATAGTATAAGCTGCAACTTTTTGGCGCATAAGCGACTGTCAGATCAAAAGGAGGCCTCTGCAGCACAGCGGGCGTTGCAACGGGCGCCTCTGCCGAAGGCGCTGAATTTGGTATTCAAAGAAATACGGATGTGATTTCGCCAGACCGGCTTTTGATTTGGCTCAACTGAAGCCGGGCCTTCGTGAGGTATTCTGTTGTATGTCATTTAAACGCGTGCAGCCTGCATTTCATCCCGGCTGGCTAACTCAAGCCTGTTTTCATCCGTCACGGATAAAAAATGCTCAATCGTGTCGTGGCTGACCTGCGATTGCGCCGAGGGTACCCACTGTGGCTGTTCGTCCCTGTCGACCAACATGCTTCTGACGCCTTCGTAAAAGTCTTTACAGTGTAGGAAATGAGCAGCCAGTGCATAATCTGCGATGAGATTTTCTCTAAGATCCAGCCGATGTGCACGTTGCAAATGGCGCTGTGTTACGGCCAGCGCGGTTGGGGAGCGCCGCTTGAGGTCTATAATGACATTGTCGATCCACTCGGGCGCGTGATAGTCCGCACGTATATTTTCAAGGCGTAAGATGAGTTCTTCGATATCGGGGGCCGAAAAAGTTTCCGAGATACAGTCATAGTGTGCTGCAAGCGTGCCTGTGCCCGGATCTCGATGGCGGTCGTCAAGTAGCGGATCGATCGGCTGGGCATCCGCAAGCTCGTTTACAATTTCATTGAATTGTGCCGACGCGATACAATGCGTTGCAAGCCCTAAAGCATACGCATCCGACCTGCCGATTGTTCGCCCTGTAAGAGCAAGATAAAAGCCGGTGTAATGCGGCAGCCCCGCAAGTACTCGTGCCATGCCGGCATCTGGAAAAAAGCCGAAAGCAGTCTGCGGCGTGGCAAATTTATACGTCTCAGCCGCCACGCGGTGGGTGCAAAAATGCGTCAGTCCCGCTCCGGCTCCCATGACGGCGCCTTCGATCATGGCAATCGTCGGCTTTGAAAAGCAGTCAAGCAGCCATTCAAAGGCATATTCCTGGGCGAGCCAGGTACGTGCGTCATCGATATTATTCTGTGCCGATTGCATAAGGGCGGCTAGATCGGTGCCAATGCAAAAGGCGTTGGGCCGCGTTGAGCTTATGACGACCGCATAAAGTTCGGGATCGCGCGCGAGATTGGGAATAGCAGCAGAAATCGCTGACGTTATCGCATCGTTGAGCGCGTTCAGCGCGTCCGGGCGGTTGAGAAGAATCTGCAGCACCGCTCTGTCGCGTTGAAATAAAACCTCTCCGCTGCCTTCCCGATCATTATCGGCTTCCTGCTCATTTTGAGTTTGCATGACTTCCATGCCCCGCGACTGATTTTGTTCTGTGCGTAAGGCCGGTATGACAATGGATGGCCGTAATTTCTCCTTTTACATGATTAAAACTTAATATCAAAAAATATCATTTGGTACTATAACTTACTGGTCTGCGCAAAATGTAGCAGAGGCGCGTGTTCCATTCGTGTGCGTTGATACGAATGAAAGCAGTGGATCGGAGATTTATGCGCACAAAGATGGCTTTAAAGATGAGTAAGCGCTTATTGCTGGCCATGATCGTCGTTTGCTCTGGGGCACCAGCAGCAGCACAGATTGGCGATGCGGCGGCAGCACTTAACAAAACACTTCGTAAGGCGCAAAGGTTTCTGCAGTCAAACCCCGGTTCCGGCCGCAATTCCACCCGTCGCAATGCCCTGCGACTGGATGATATTCCCATACCACCGCTGCCCGCCCGCAGTCCGGTGCGCACAAGCATCAAAGCCGATGCGCTACAACCGCGCGTGGCAGCAAGCCAGCAGGATAAGCCTCAGCAAGCTCAACTGGCTGAGGTCCGGCCCCTGGCCTCTCCTCCTCCTGACAAAGCCGTTAAAGAGGCCGATCGCAATAAAAATCCTGGCAATGAAAAAAAAGCCCCGCCTCCTGATGTCTGGAGTGAGGCAGAGATTTTGGCCGCGCAACAGGCCTGTAAAAAAATTCTTACTCGCGTTGATGTTGTCGTAGAGCATGGTAAACCAATTAAAAAAGGTCCCTGCGGTGAACCCGCACCAGTTAGGCTTATCGCGCTTAAAGGCAAGCACACGGTACGCTTTAAGCCTGCTGCCACGCTCAATTGTTCCATGGTTCTGGCGCTTGATACCTGGATCCGGCGCGGACTTCAGCCTATGGCGCGCAAGCATCTTGGTGCGTCCATCACAACGATATCCGTGATGAGTTCTTATTCATGCCGCAATGCATATGGCCGCAAGACCACAAATTTGAGCGAGCACGGCAAAGCTAATGCATTGGATATCGGCGGTTTTTATACAGATAACGGTGCTTTGACGGAGCTTGCAAGTCACTGGGGGCCAACACAGCGTGATATTATTGCAGCCGCTCAGAAAGCCAGGCAAGCTAAGGAAAATCGCCAAGACTCCAGCACCACGATTGCCGCCGCCGGCGTAAGCACACAAACTGCGGCGACTGCCACGCGTGTTACTCTCCAGGGCGCGCCTGCAAATTCACAAGCAGGACGTACTGAGCAGCTAGTTGCAGAACCAGAAATTGTGGCATTTCCACCTTTGCCGGGAAGACGGCCAAGTCTTCGCCAGCGTTATGAGTGGGCTAAAAAAGAGCATGAACAGCAGGTTCTGGTCCAATCCAAAAGCCAGCGCCAGGAGTATCGCGACGAGTTAAATAATTTCCTGTCTTTGCGCAAGGATCTGGGAGGCGCTAAGCCGAAGGACGGCTACAAGATTCCCGGATCGCAACAGCCTGAAGTCAATCGTGCTGCATTTCTGCGCGGGGCCCATCGCACAGCATGCCGGATCTTTGGCACCGTTCTCGGTCCAGAGGCCAACGACGCGCATCGCGACCACTTCCATGTCGATCTTGCCCTGCGCAAGCACAGGAATTATTGCCGGTAGCTGGACAGGCCCTAAATGCTGACGCTTAAACAAATCGATGCGAGATGAGATTGTGGTCCACAGTTACGTTGATCCAGTTGCCAAGCTTCTGACGTTGGAGGTTGACCCTTCAGAAAAATGGCCCGATTACCTCGCACTCGGCTTTACCCAAGAGCACGTTTCAGAATTAATTCGTATGGCAACGAATCTTGCTCTACACGGCAACGACGATGATGAAGGTTGCGTCTGGTGGGCTCCGATCCATGCCTGGCGAACACTGGGGCAACTTCGGGCATAAGAAGCAGCCCAACCATTGGTCTGCTTGTTTGATGAACTCTGGCTCAACGACTGGTTGCCGGAAGAATTACCAATAGTCTTTTCAATGATCGGCTGCTCAATCGTGCCCGTTATTGAAGAGTTTCTCGCCGATAATTCCGTTGATCCGGAACGCCGGACCGCAGTACCAGACTGTCTTCAACAAATCGCGCAGGATCATCCCGTATGCCGGCAGGCCTGTATCGATGCTTTGACACGCCAGTTAGAGAAATACGAAACCAATGCCGATTTTCTTAACGGCTTTCTTGTCGCGGCTTTGGGCGAACTCAAAGCTGTTGACACGATTGCGCTTATTCGAGAAGCGCATGCAAAAAACTGCGTTGATATCTCCATCGTGGGCGACCTGGAGGAGGCTGAAATTCTGATTGGTATGAGGGAAAGCCACTCCACGCCGCCTCCACGTTACAATAATTTTCTGGAATTATGTAGCAAACGCACCAAGTTTTCCAGGGCAATCGGGTGAAAAAACAGATGACAGCAGCGTAAACCTCTGAGTCAATG
>CAWUIN010000067.1:0-16573 GCA_963922535.1 uncultured Hyphomicrobiaceae bacterium
CGATGCGGCTGAGACCGCTTTCGTCTTTGTACCCGCCAACCTGATCAAGCTGGCTCAAGAGGCCGGTGATGGTTTTGCTGTCGCTGGCCGTCAGTTGATAGTCAGGATTTGACTTGATTTTTTCGATAAGCCTTGAGGATTTTTTGTGCAACCGTTTCATTGGCGCCACCAGTTCATGGCGGAACGGCAATTCGGTTTCATATTCAAGCCAGTGAGCAATAATGCGCACTTCCGGCAAAACTTGCGCCAGAAAAATCTCAGCTTGCACCAGCGATAAATGCTCTTGAGCCCATACTGTCAGCATATCAGCAAATTGAGCGTGTGTCGGGTGCAAAACCGGGTTGGAGCTCTGCGGTTCAACGCGTTTACTCTTTCTCTTTAGCTTTTTGTCGAGCATGACACACCTGCATTTTTGCAATGACGAAATTTTCACAGCAAGTAGGCGATTCGTCCACCAAGCGTCCACAGAAATGAGCCGTCAATTGCTTGTTGAGGCCGCGGGACTCACTTTTGGGGAATTCCTGTACAGATCAAAGTGTGAGCCACAGGCATCGTTTCATGGTTTTACCGTCGTGAACCTGGTGCCATGTCCGATCAACCTGCAAAAGATAAACGGGATCGAATTGTTCACGCAATTCGCGTAGTTGCACGGCTGTGTCGGGAAAACCCACAATACCTACCGTTGCTACGCAGGCTGGACGCAGAGTTAAAGCAAATCGATGCCGATGCGGAGTTGCTCGCCCGCTATTTACCCTAAAAACACGCCTGCTCGCTTTAAAGACAACAGAACTTAAGGCGCATCCATTGCCAGACATGCCGATGGCAGCCGATCAGCAACATCAAAGGTAATCTTTGCAAGCCAGTCACGCTTTTGTTCCAGTGACGCACCTTTTCCATACTTTGGCCGATAATAGCGATGACCAAAAATATCTGCATTTATGCGTTCCGGAGGCTCAACAGCGTTGAAGCGATCTTGAAATGCATGGCGAAGACCATAGACTGTCGCGCCATTGGGTGGCACCAAATCGTTTTCTCGCAGAAATTTATTTATTGCCGCAGAAAGATTATCGGGACAATCGGCATACTTTGGAAAACCGCCATGTACGCGCATTAAGCGTTGCGCAGCCAGAAGGCTAACACCAAGCAATGGGATTTCACGTTCACGATTGTCCGTCTTCAATTGACGGTTTCTGCCGTCCTCTTCTTCGGACAGGTGTTTCAGAACAATATACGGTATTTCAACATCGAGCTTGATCCGATCTGCCGATAAGCTGGTCACTTCGCTCGGCCCCATGCCGGTTTCAACCATCATGTAAAATGCCAGCCGGGCCTCTTCATTGAGGCCATCAAGAGCGCCTGGCGCCAGGAGCGCATCACGTATAAATTCCGTTGGGTAAGGCAGGCGCGGGTTATGGCGCTCGCCTTTCAAGCGCAAACCGGCAAACGGTCTTTCCAATTCCAGCCGTAAATAATCACTCACCTCGTTAATCATCTTGTTCAAATGGCCGATGTCTTTGTTCGCGCTGCCAGGGTCCATTCTGTCGCCGACAACCCGGTTTTGCCACCACTCGCGGAAGCTGAGCGCGTCTGATCGCGTAATTTGATCGATCGGTTTGTCGCCGATTAAAGCGATCAGACTGTTAACGGCCTTAATATGAGGATTGCGCCATTTACGAAGTTGATCGGGCGCCTTACGCCTGAGATCGGCGCGGTTGATGGCTTCATAGCGTTCGAAAAGGCTGCTCAGCAAAATCTTGGGCTTTTCAACGCCGCCAAGCACAGCTTCGACCGCCGGTGGCGATTTGAGCAGCCCATTCTGTTCAAGCTGTTCGACACGACGCAGGATTTCTTCCAAAGGCCCGGCTGCAAGTTCATCGGCGGTGCGGTAATCCAGTTGCAGTGCATTGGCCCGCTTGCGGGCCTTATCGTAGGCGTGTTCCGCTTTCGCGTCGCCATCGCCTCGCAGCGTTGCCCAATAGCGCTCATTTTCAGCATCGATTTCACGGGCAATGAGGCCAGCCTCGGTGCGGTTCGATGTGCCGGTGGATTTCTGCACAAACTTTTTACCGACAAGCCCAATCAGGGCTGTCGGCACGCGCCGTTTGTAGTGATACTTGCCACGTAATTTGATGAGGTGATCAGTGTTATTCGTAACCATGACACAAGCTCAATGTGTGAACGTTTGTGTGATGATTTGTGTGAGAAAAATGCCCAAAACTCAAGATATAAGGCTAATTTTGTTGAATTTTACGGGGAAATTTATAGAGGTTTGGCTCCGCGGGTAGGATTCGAACCTACGACCGATCGGTTAACAGCCGATTGCTCTACCACTGAGCTACCGCGGAATATTTTGGAATGAAAAAATATGATAGCAGATTAGATACTTGGATGCCAGTATAAAATTACATTTAATTACCATCCAAGATCATAAGGCTATGGTGCACCTTGAAAGTCAAGGAAACCTCGAAAAAAACAGGCACCGTTACGAAAACATCAATTATATCGATGCTCCAAAGGGCCCAAAAGTACGATCATACGAGGTTGCCCAAACTCTATTCACCATGCTGGAACGTCATAACTACATGCCGCTGTAATTGGGCCCCCCGCCGCCTTCCGGACACACCCAGGTGATGTTTTGCGACGGGTCCTTAATATCGCAGGTTTTGCAGTGGACGCAATTTTGCGCGTTGATCTGAAATTTCTTGGAACCGTTTTCATCTTCCAGAATTTCGTAGACACCTGCCGGGCAGTAACGCTGCGCAGGCTCTGCATATTCGGGCAGATTTACTTTAACCGGAATATCACCATCTTTGAGTTTCAAGTGGACGGGCTGATCTTCTTCATGGTTCGTGGCTGAAAATGCAAGATTTGTGAGCTTATCGAAGGTCAACCCCCCATCCGGCTTCGGATATTCAATTGGCTTCGATTGTGCCGCCCGCCTTAAAGAAGCGTAATCCACTTTATTATGATCTAAAGTATATTTGAGAGCAGTTTTGGGGAATATCGTATTAAACCACATGTCAATACCGCCGGCGCCTATGCCAGCAACGGTGCCCAGCCTGGACCAGAGCGGCTTAACATTGCGCACTTTTTTGAGGTCCGCTGCGATCGGACCTTCGCGTACAGCCTGTTCATAAGCGGTTAATTTGTCGTGCTGGCGGCCATCTGCAAGTGCCTTAAAAGCGGCTTCTGCAGCATAGATGCCTGACAGGATTGCGTTGTGGCTGCCTTTGATGCGCGGCACATTCACCATGCCGGCAGCGCAGCCTAAAAGCGCACCGCCCGGAAACACGAGTTGCGGTAGAGATTGCCAGCCACCTTCTGTCAATGCGCGTGACCCGTAGGCAATGCGATTGCCACCTTCAAAAGTTTCACGAATGGCAGGATGCGTCTTGTAGCGTTGAAATTCATCGTAGGGCGACAGATACGGATTGGTATAATCTAAGTGAACAACAAAGCCGACAGAAACAAGATTTTCGCCATAATGGTAAAGAAACGAGCCGCCGCCAGTTGCGTTATTCAGTGGCCAACCGAAAGTGTGCTGAACAAGGCCTGGCTTGTGCTGCTCTGGCGAGACCTGCCAGAGTTCCTTGAGGCCAATTCCAAATTTCTGAGGCTGCGCATTACGGTCAAGCGCAAATTTGCGGATTACCTGCTTGGACAGAGAACCGCGGGCGCCCTCACCGAGCAGCACATATTTGGCGCGTAGTTCCATGCCAGGCTCGAATGTGTCCTTTGCCTGCCCATTTTTGCCGATCCCCATATCGCCTGTGATGACGCCCGTTACGGCGCCGTTTTCATCGTAAAGAAGATCGCTGCCCGCAAACCCGGGAAAAACCTGCACACCGAGCGCTTCGGCCTGCTCGCCGAGCCAACGGACAATGTCACCGAGGCTGGCAATATAGTTGCCACGATTATTCATGAGAGGTGGCATCAGGAATTTTGGCAGTGTCATATCGCCAGACGGCCCCAGATAGAGGAACCTGTCATGTGAGACCGGCGTCATGGTTGGAGCACCATTTTCCTGCCAGTCTGGCAGCAGCTGATTTAAGCCAACCGGATCAATTACCGCGCCGGAAAGGATATGGGCGCCAACCTCGGAGCCCTTCTCCAAAACTATCACCGATAGCTCCGTACCGGCGTCACGCGCCATTTGCATGAGCCGTATGCCGGCTGCAAGGCCCGATGGACCTCCGCCTACGATCACAACATCGCATTCCATCACTTCGCGCTTTGGCAGGGAATTACCGTCTCCGGACATCGTGCAAATATCCTTAAATTGATTTAATATTTATGAATTAATCTCACAAGCCCGATGGCCGTCAAGGGGAGGGCGTCGAAGATGCGCGCTTCATAAGCGCTTCATAAAATGGCACTCGCCGGTTGCGGCAGATCAGGATGAGTATTAACCTCCAGTATCCGCTACACCATTCGTCGCTAAATTCAGACAAGATTTGAGCGGCATTGTCAGGATGATTGTCAGGATGACAGAACATAATCGATGATGGGTTAGGCCGTGTCGTCAATTACCAGCTTCGCGCGGTAATTGACGACACGGCCTAAGTCAGCTGCATTTATCATTTCAACAGTTACGTCAAAACCATGCATGATTTACCCGGCGCCGGCGATGCCAAACGAAATAAGCTTCTTGCAGTTCTTTCCTGGCAGTATGCCATGGGGGCCGATGAAGTCGTGCATGCGGATGCCGTCGATTGGCTCACACGCGACAATGCGCCCCCCATGCCGATATCTGCACTCATTAAGCAGCGTGCCACACCCAAACAGTCTGGCACCCAGTCTGACATCCAGCCTGGCACCGTTCGCCCGTCTTCATCTGTACCGTCAGGATCTGCAGCGCCAGCGGTGCCTGAGAGCACTCAAGCCCAAGCGTCTTTGACGAGAACTTTTATTGCGACTGCCCCGGAAGCAGGAGAGGCCAGCGCGAAAGAAGCTGCTCTGGCGGCTGCAACGCTGCAGGCCTTGCGCGATGCGCTTGCCGCATTCGATGGCTGCGGCCTAAAGGCAACTGCAAAAAACCTTTGTTTTTTCCGAGGGGCCCAGCAGGCACGAGTCATGGTAATTGGTGAGGCACCTGGACGGGATGAGGATCGTTCAGGTGTGCCATTTGTTGGACGTGCCGGGCAACTCCTCGACAAAATGCTGAAAACGATTGGGCTGGACGATAGCCTCGTGCACGTGACCAATGTCGTATATTGGCGCCCTCCGGGTAATCGTACGCCGACAGCTCAGGAAGTTCTCGTCTGCAAACCTTTTTTGCTGCGCCAGATTGATCTCGTCTCTCCTGAAATCATTATCGTGGTTGGCGGATCGGCCGCGCATGCTATTTTAGAGACAACGCAGGGCATCATGAAGTTGCGCGGCAATTGGCACGAAATCTCAATGACAAACGGTGCTACGGTGCGCATCATGCCGACTTTGCATCCGGCGTATCTGCTGCGGACGCCGGCCGCCAAACGCTTGGTCTGGCGTGATCTGCTAGCTGTTCAGGATGCATTGCAGGCGGCGTCCGGGTGATTGGAGGCATATCTGTTGCTGGCAAGGTATGCGCGGCCAGTCAGATAAAAAGGGGCAAGACATCCAAAGCAGTTCTTATCGCTCGTTTGACAATGCTTTAGTCGGGTATATCGGAGTGTTGAATGGTCAAGCTCGATGAAACCAGGGCCTTCCTGGCACTGAAAATCGCGGTTCTGACGGTGTCTGACACACGAACGCTGGAAGACGACCAATCCGGCAGTATTATGGTCAGTCTGCTTGAGGAAGCAGGTCACAAAGCCGTTGAACGTGCGATCGCACCAGACGATATCGCGCAGATACGCGCAAAGGTTGCAGGCTGGATTGCAAATCCGGATATCGATGTCGTCCTGACAACCGGCGGGACCGGCTTCACCGGTCGTGATGTTACGCCAGAGGCGCTCATGCCACTGTTTGACAAACATATAGATGGCTTTTCGGTCATCTTTCATATGATTTCTTATGAAAAAATCAGAACCTCCACCCTTCAGTCGCGCGCCTGCGCAGGGGTTGCCAATGGAACTTATATCTTCTGTCTGCCGGGCTCACCGAATGCGTGCCGCGATGGTTGGAATGAAATTCTCAAGTGGCAGCTTGACAACCGTCATCTTCCCTGCAACTTCGTCGAGATTATGCCGCGCATCATGGAGCGCTAGTGGTCTGTATCACTAGTCCGTCTCTTGCCTGGCTCGAATGTCAGCAGGCGTGGATCATTGGGACTTGAGAGGCGGCAGTTTTTGGCAAGATGCCTTTCAAACGTGGATCATCTATGATTTCGACCTGCTGCTTGAATGGTTTGAAACCAAAGCTCTGGTAAAAGCCCAGCGCCCCCACGTAATCGAGCGTGCAGGTATGAACCCACATGCGCTTAATAGCGCGTGACCAGGCAATTTCCAAAGCCTGCGCCATCAGCCAGCCGCCAACGCCCTGTCCAATCAATTCACGGCCAAGCCCGAAGAACGCAATCTCACAGACAGCTGTTTCACGGTAGTCAAGCTCAAGAAGCCCGCAGGCGCTGTCATTATACATCACGGCATATACATTAACGCACGGGTCGTTGATAATGGCAGCTAAATGTCGATCGGACAATAACAGCCGCTCAGACCAAAGCCATTCGGTGCCGACATGCCGGTAAAGAGCACGATAGGCGGCAGGATCAACAACTGCCCACGCATCCAATTTGACGTCGAGGCGTGGTGGTTTGGCGACAACATTCGATTTGGCCAGCATTTCAAGGGATGTGACAACGGTTGCCAATTTATGTGGCGCAACATCATAATAACCGTTATCTGATAATATTGCGTTTCCTGTCATATTTATTTCCAATCGTCTCCTGCCTTGGCATTGCTCAGCATCATTTTACTTAGGAAAGGAGCGGGTATAAAGGAGCAGGTATCAATGGCTGCGGATCGGCAGACCAGCATACGATCAGAAATCTCGGACGCAGTGCTTCTGAGATGGCCAGGCCGTTCAGCAGGCGAATTGTTTGATATGAGTGAGGAACTGTTCGGTCACGCAATTGCGACATTCATCCTGCCGTTACCTGAAAAGCATGACAGCTTCGAGGCCTTATTGGATGCGCTGATGAAATCGCTCGCAGATGCTACGCTGGCGCTTTATCCATCCTGGCTCCCTGAGGCCGCAAAATTAGAAGGACCGGGCGGCGCCGGACAGGCCGCAGTACAAGATATCGCACGCCGGACCGCATCGCGTAGCGAGCTGTTCGGTCCATTCCTTATGCGCATGGCAACCACTGCAATTGCAGGACGGCAAAACGTAGCGGTTAACGGTATGCCCCTGGAGGTGGTGGCACGCGAATGCCGCAAACTCATCCTTTTATCTTATAAAGTTGCTGACGTGCTGATCATTCTGCCAACACCCCTAACCAGCGCAGCAACCGCTCTCGACGCCGTGCAATCAGCAGCTGTCTGGATGTCGGAAATTGCGCGCTTTAAGGTATGGCTTGCCGGGCCAGCGGTTGGCCGCATGCAGCGTATAACCATTGCGCCAAAAGACCTCGGCCATTCTGTGGGCCTGGCTGCCCGCTCTTATACGGCAGAGACAGAGGCGCAGGTGCCGCGGGTGACACCGCTTTCAGGCCAGCCCAACCCCCTCAGCGATGCCGAACAGCGCCTTGAAGCACGGCTGCAGACGCTTGCATGGTCCCATGGGCGTACCTGGAATACCACATGGCAGCCAAGCTCATTACGCAATCCGATCCGCGTCGATCTCATGTGGCCAGCCGAGCGTTGCGTTGTCGAGATCGACGGCGCCGACCATCTCGCGCCACACAAATATGCGCGTGACCGCCTGCGTGACCGCGATTTGCAGTTGGCGGGCTTCGCTGTTCTGCGCTTTACAAACAACGAAGTTTTACAAGATCTTGAACAGGTCATCTCGTTCCTGCAGAATTTCCTTGAATCGCGGCGGCTTGAAACGAGGAAAGGCAAGCAGCCATGACAAACGCAACATACGGCATTCGAGAGCGTGCGGCGATGCTCGCGCTGATGGCATTGAACCGTGAAATTCTCAACGGTGAGCTCGACGCAAAATACAAACTCGGCCTTGATAAGAAACAGCGCGAACGCTTGAACGCAGACGGGTTAATCGTCAGCCGCAAAATTGGCCGTGGTTTTGCCCATGAACTCACCGACCGCGGCTGGGCCTGGGTGATGCGAGAACTCGAGGCCCCCGTGCCTAAACGTGCCGGCTCGGCAGGCGGCGGGCTTTATGCCGTTCTGAACGGCCTCGCCGGCGCGCTTGCCTCTCACGATATGCGGCTTGCCGATCTGTTCGGCAGCCCTTTATCAACGCGCAGCTCATCTCTCGACGAGCGCATTCGAACAGTCTATCGCAACCAGGCCAAACGGGCAAAAGACTGGATCTACTTAAGCGATATCCGCGCCCAGCTTACCGAAGTGCCCAAAAACGAGGTCGACAGTGTGCTCCTCAAGATGTTCCTCAACAAGGAGATCCGTCTGACATTGGAAGAGGACCAGAAATCTCTGACGGCCAATCAAAGGGCCGCCGCAATTCGCGTCGGCATGAATGACATGCATTTGATGAGCATGGAGTAGGTGATGGCCACTGAACTGGAGGCCCTGAACCAGATTTCATTCAGGTCATACGTTAAAGGCGAAGACATCTGGAGATCCGGCCTCGTTGTCGTCGATGGCCTGCATAAAGGAACAAGGCACGAGATTAACCGCTCCTACTGTGAGCTCAAAAAGGGAGACAGCCCAGCCAATATCGTCATGGAAGGACGGGCAGGTGCCGGTAAAACACACGTTCTTGCCTGCATGCGCCAAACGGTGATGGAAGGCGGGGATATTTTTATCCTTGTGCAACCTTCAAGCGCTCGCAAGTTCTGGGATAGCGTGGTCAACGGCTATCTGGACTCGTTATTTCGTCAGCGTGCCGATGGCAGAAGACAAATTAGTTCGCTGGCCGATAGTTTATTGAAGCTGGTGCAAACAAATCACATTATCGATTGCACTGCACTGACGCCAAAAGATGTCTTATTTTTACGCCCGCTCTTGCGATGCAAATTCGGACGCGGCTTGAACAAGCGCAATGCTGTTGACGTGGCTGTCGCACTCCTGCTGCTGCATTGCGAAGACTATGGCGCGCAGGATATTGGCGAAGCATTTCTGCGCGGCCTTGATCTTGAACCGGATAGCCAGCGACGTTTTGGATTTCGTGTGTCTTCGCTCCCGGCACAGGAGGTTGTTGCGGCTATCGACCTGATGATTGGTGAAGCCGGTAAGGTAACGTTTTTAGCAATCGATCAGCTTGACGGACTGATTGCCATTGCCTCTGGCAGCGGCTCGGAGGAACTCGATCTCATGGCCAACGGCCTGATGGATCTTGCCCAGCAATCGCAATACACTCTGGTCGTGCTTTCTTGCCTGCCTACGACCTGGAGACGTGTCCGGGAATTTGCCGTTCAATCGGCGGCCGCACGTTTTCCGGTTCATCTCAGCCTCGATCCAATTCCTTCCCCTGAAATCGCGAAGCAATTAATAGCAGCTTATTTCAGGGAAGCTTATGAACGCGTGGATTTTGTGCCGCCATATCCAGCATGGCCGATCAAGCCTGCAGCATTTGATAACGCAGAAGACTTGTTTTCGCCGCGCGAATTACTTGAGGTGGCAGATCGCCATATTCGCAAGTGCCGCCAGGATGGTGCCGTACAAGAGCTGGCAAGTCTGCTTGGCACGGCTGAACAAGATCACTCCATATCGGACGTGACACCATCTGCAAGTGGCAGACAACGCCAATCGACCATTGCAGTTCTCGCAGACATATCTCAGGGTGACGTCGAGCACGATTTGACCGTCGAATTTGAAACCGCACGCAAGCATGCTGATTCAGCCAGCGCTCTTCATGACCAAGGCGTCGATGACGCGCTGCCACCTCTCCTGGCCTGTGGCCTTGCGTGCTGGGTCGATGAAAATCCAGATTCCTATGGCTTTCAGATCGATCGGATTACAGGCCGCAACCCGGCTTTGCACGCCCGCCTGCGCAGTATTATCGATCAGGAAACGGAAATGGAGAGGCACTGGAGTTTCCGTGCCGTAATGAACCAAAATGCAACCGCCGCCCTCAATCGCCTGCGTGCTGCGCTCACTGAAGCGGGGCTAGATCTCGGACACGAAAAACGCCAGCTCATCATTCTACGCAATCATGCGTTTTCCACCGGCCAGAAGACCCAGGAAGTTATTGGCGATTTTGAGCGTCTGGGCGGCAGGATATTAAGGCTTACCGCAGAAGATGTTGCGACTTTTGCCGGCCTCAAAGCGCTGCGTGACGCACATGGCGATGCTGTGCTCAACTGGCTGCGGGCTGTGCGGCCGGCAAGCAAAACCACTCTTTTCTCCGAAGTATTCGGCGATTTTCTCACCACCCCGCGTAAAATAGAAGATGCGGCCGCCCCCAATCTTAATAAGCCGACTTCAAGGCAACGCAGCGATCTCGCCATAACGCTTGGCAGATCACCCGAAAGCGATCAGCCGATTATGCTGCCGCTTGAGGATTTGCGCCGTCACATGGCGATCTTTGCCGGCTCGGGCTCGGGCAAAACCGTGCTTATCCGACGTCTTGTTGAAGAATGCGCGCTGCAGGGCGTCTCCTCGATCGTCCTCGACACGAATAACGATCTGGCCCGTCTTGCCAGCCCATGGCCGGAACCGCCGCAGTGGCCTTCTGGCGATGCACAGCGCGCACAACGTTATTTTGCGAAGACAGATGTCGTCATTTGGACACCAGGGTGCCAGAATGGCCGGCCGTTGAGCTTCCAGCCACTTGGCGATCTAGCGGCAAGTCTTGATGATCCGGACGCATTTAACAGCGCCATCGATGCAGCCATTGCCTCTCTCCTGCCGCGCACCGGCCTGCCAATCAGCGGTGCGAAATCGGAGCAGGGCCGCGCAGTTCTTAAACAGGCGCTGATGGCTTACGTGCGCCAGGGCAATACCGGTTTGCGGCCCTTCGTAGATTTTCTTGCGAACCTGCCCGCAGACATCAGCAGTCTGGATACAGCTTCAAATCTTGCCAATACCATGGCGCAGACGCTGCTGGCGGCCACGGTTAATGATCCGCTCTTCGGCGGTGCGGGCGAGGCGATGGACCCTGGTGTCCTGTTCCAGCCGGCGTACGGCAAACAGGCACGTATATCCGTTATAAATTTCATCGGACTGCAGCAAGACGCCCAACGGCAAAACTTTGTTAATCAGCTTCAGCTTGCCTTATTTGCCTGGGTGAAGAGAAATCCTGCGGCTGATAAACCGCTCGGCGGCCTTTTCGTGATGGATGAGGCTCAAACGTTTGCGCCCTCATCTCCGGCAACACCTTGTACGCAGAGCACATTGGCCCTTGCGCAACAGGCGCGCAAGTATGGTCTCGGCTTGGTGTTTGCGACGCAGGCGCCGAAGGCTTTGCACAATCGTATTGCCGGCAACGCAACCACTCAGTTCTATGGTCTTCTCAATGCTCCGGCCCAGATCCATGCCGTGCGCGAAATCGCAGCTGCCAAGGGCAGCGATGTGCAGGACATCGCCCGGCTTCAAACCGGTACATTTTATATCACCGGGGAAGGCCTGCCTTTGCAGAAAATCGCCACGCCATTGTGCCTGAGCCATCATCCCCAAAGTCCGCTTACTGAAACAGAAGTTCTGAATTTAGCTAAACCAGCTTCTTAAGGCGCCTCGTCAAATGCTCCTTATGGCCTCAGACTTTTTGAGTGGCGTGAAGCCAATTAAATCAATCGCTGTGGAAAGCATTGAGCAACCTTGCGTATCGGGCAGCCACTCCGCAGCCCAGACCACTAGTCTTCCTTAGCATCGGCGGTTTTAACCGCTTTTTCCTTTCGCGCATCCGCAGTGTTGGCCCTGGCGTTTTCCTTTTCCAGGTCTCGTACACGCACAAAATAGAGCTTGCCTTCGATGCGCACAATCCTGAGGCCGCCCGGCGCGTAGAGTTGGTTTTCAAAAAGTTCCAGTTCCTATCCTTGCGCAATTCCTGTGCAGATATCGAGAGCCAGGAATTCGGATGTCGGACGGCCGGTCTCGTCGTAGCCCGTCCGATCCCACAAGACATCGTGATACGTGCAGCCGACGATCGCCAGCTTCGCCGTCACGGTGTTATTCTGTGGCAGCTCAGTCCCATATCCAGATACTGGGAACAGACCGACCCAAAACGCCACGTAGCAAAAACGCATTGCTCATCCCCCTTGCCGGAATTGGTTCATTGTAGCTACCGCTTTCATGTTAACCAATTATGTCGAGGATTAGAAACTTTGAAATCTGTTGTGCAGACCACTAGCGCGTCGGGGGTATCTTAACCACACAATAACGTTTTTGTCGCCGCGCAAACGCGAATGCATATGATGACCGGCAATTTCCAGGTGGTTGCAATGTTTTACCCTCACTTATCGAAAATTATGTCCGCCGCTGTCGGCGCTGTCGCCGTTTGCGTTTGTCTCAGCCTTGCCGGTGCCGGCCAGGCTGCGCGATTGCAAGGAAAACACCTGCCGCCGCCTTCCGCCGATGAGATCGTTGTATTCGAAGCGGATGCCTGCGTTTATTGCCTGCTGTTTCGCAGGAATATTCTGCCCCGCTATCTGCGCTCGCCGCAGACACGTGATGTGTCAATCACTTTCGTTGATTTACAACACAATCACGAACGCCACCGGCAATTGCAGAAGCCATTAACGGTTGTGCCAACGGTTGTGCTCATTCGGCACGGCCGTGAAGTTGGCCGGATTGCAGGATACGTAGATCCGGACAATTTCTTTGCACTGATCAGGCAGATGATCCGTCGCTCAGAATAATGCCAGCGTGATAGATAAACTACGCTGTCGTTGCGTAACCTGACATTACAGACCTAACTTTTTAAATGTTCAGTTGGCAGAGCGCACGCCGTTTGCTAGGCTCATAAAAGATTATTTATAGAAATCCGGAGTATTGGAGATGGATCGGCGAACTTTCCTGAAGTCCGGCGTAGCAGCCACAGCAGGCATCGGCGCAGCAAGCGCAGTAACGGCGGAGGCTGCGGCGGCTCCCTCATCCTCCTCCATTGCCCTGAAGACGGCGCTTTCCCCGCATTTTGCGCGGGGCTATCTGCGCGACAGGGCAGACCGCTTTGCCCAGCGGCTTAAAGATATGACAGGCGGCAGGCTGACCCTTGATCTCATTGCGGCCCCCCCGGGAAGCGGGATTATGAATGTACGAAACGGTGGCGCGGCCGCTTATTTCGGCACCGAGGCCGATCACATTGGCGATCATCGCGGTCTTTCTTATTTTGGCGGACTGCCAGGTGGTCTCTCGCTTGCGCCTGAACATTTTGCAACCTGGCTTTCGGCCGGCGGCGGCCAACTTTACTGGGATGACATCGCTGCAGATTTCGGTGTCAAGAGTTTTGCCGTCGGCCATTCAGGCCGCAGGGCCGGTCTCTGGGCTGCACGTGACATCGAAAATTCAGGCACGCTTGCCGGTCGACACGGCTATATGATCGGTGTTGCGGCCCATGCCGCAGAACGGCTGGGTGTGACAACGGGCTTTGCCGCTGACACAACTCCAGATCTAGCCGAACCGCTGATGGGGCCGACGGCGTGGCTGGCGGATAACCCTAAGGAACAAAACCGCATCTGGTTCAGTGACGGTTTTCACCGTGATGGCGTCGTTCTCTCATTCGGCCTTTCGCTCGATGTATGGCAGCATATCAGCGTGCAAGATCAGGCCATTCTGGCGGCATGCGCCAATGAAGCATATTACCAAAGTCTGGCTGAACACGATGCGCACGATACGGCGATTGCACCACATCTCTTTAAAGCGCGTGGTGTTGAACAGCGCAGATTGCCAGACGATATCAGCAAAGCCATATCGCACGTGACGGCGGTTCTTTTAAGCGAATGGCAGGCCGGTGACGTGGTGTCGGCGCGTATTCATGCAAGCCACATGCAGTTCCTTCAAAACATCACGGGAACAGGCGATGCCGCCATGCCGGCAGCAGCCGTCTCATAATGTGCATGCGGCAGGGCTTGAAAAACGGCCAGCCGCATCAAATACATACCGTACATGAGGTTGCTGCTCCCCGGCGAAAGATGAGATCCTTTCGCAGGTGATTCGCTGGAGACGAATGGAGAACAGCAGTGAAGTTTTTTGCAGGATTGGACGTCGGTGGCAAACTCACAGCGGTTTGAATTGTGGATGAAGCGGGCAAAATTGTCTGGCAGGGCATGTTGGACACACATCCGGACATCCGGATATCATCGCAGCAGCACTGAAGCGCTGCCCGGTTAAGCTTGAGCGGGTTGGGCTTGAAACCGGCTCGCAGGCCGCATATCTATCGCGAACTCGCCGCACAAGGGGTTGCAATGGTATGCACGGACGCCCGCCGGGCCGCCGATGCCATCAAGAGCCGCCGGATCAAATCGGACAAAGCGGATGCCTGGGCCTTGGCCGAGATGCTGCGCACGGGCTGATTCACGGCGGTGCATGTCAAGTCTGTCGACAGCCATCGTATCAAAACGCGCACGTTGGCCGAGCCCTTGTCCTTGGGTGTCACCATCAGAGCCTCCGCGCTGAACCTCGCTCAAAACATTAAGCTGAGAAAAAAACTATTGAAATCCTCCGCTTTCATCTGGACCTCCGCATCTACGAAAGCAAAGAAGCAATATAAAATCAGAACACTGCCATTCTCGATGTGCGGCGGCAGCATGCCGATCTGATCGCAGGCCGGGCCTGTCTTGTTGCGCCGTTTTATCGTCAGCAGCAACACTTAAAACACTTAAGAAGTGTGGAGCTTCGGAGATTTCTTTCACAGTCTTTCAGTATGACACGGCCCAATACGCCACCCAAATCTTGCAGTATTATCTGCTTTTTAAGGTACCTACGGTTGAAACAGGGCGTGAAATTGCCCTGGCGATGACGCACTCATGCCGGAAATCCAGGCCAGGGTATTTTTCAAATTTGCTTGAGCTTCCATATGGTTATGCGAGCCGCCCCGGAGTTGCCAGTGTTATCGTGCAGATCATGATAGTAAAAAATACCGCACTTTGTGTTGCCCTGCTCGTTGCAGTTTTGCTTTCGGGCTGCTCTGCGGATCTGCGTTTTATGCCGTCTGAGGCGGATCGGCTGGGCCCGGTTGCCTGGCATGCAGAACAGGAGCGCAGTTGCCTGGCCTCCGGACAGGTTCGTGAAAACCAGTTCATCCGCGCCCGTACAAGTATCGGCAGCCCAGCAGGGTGTGGGGCTGAACGCCCGTTTATCGTCACAGCCGCGCTTGGCGGGAGTATTGCGCTGAAACCTGCCGCAACACTGCGCTGCCCAATGATCGCGCCTGTCGAACGCTGGCTCCAGGATGTGGTGCAACCGGCAGCGCAGCGTTATCTGGGGGAACAGGTCGTGGGGCTCAAGGTTGCAGCATCCTACGGGTGCCGCAGGCGCAACAACAAGCCTGGCGGCAAGCTTTCGGAACATGGCCGGGCCAACGCTCTGGATATTTCAGCATTTTACCTTGCAAACGGGGGCACCGTGAGCGTCAAGCAGGATTGGCGCAACTTTAACCGTGACGGCAACAGCCGCTTTTTGCGCACCGTACACAAGGGCGCGTGTCATTATTTTTCAACCGTGCTCGGCCCGGATGCAGACGCTTACCATCGCGATCATTTTCACCTGGATCTCGCCAGGCACGGGCGCGATGGCAAGCATCGCGTCTGCAGTTAAAATCCTGTCTGTTCAGGCGCATCTGAGATAACGCTGTCGCCTATTTAAGCTTCAGCATGTTGCGCAGGGCAAGGCCGAACAGGCAGCCGCGCGCCCTCCACGCCGCCGAGATCGCCGAACACGACGGCGTTGGCCAGTGACATCCGCACCGCCTAGACGAAGGCGTCGGTGCCCTGGCCGGCACCGCCAATGACAGCGTCCTTGAGGCCGACGATATCGGGGAGCTTGCCGCCCGTGCACGGCGGCGGCCCATCCCCAAACGCAGTCCATGTCATTTGGGCGTCGTTTCTGTAGCGTGTGAGATGGCGCGTTGCCCAGCCCATCCAGCTGCCGTCATGCGCTGCGTGGTAAGCGGTGAAACGCCCAGCCTTTTTAAGATGATCATCGTAATCCAGATGCGCGGAGAGATAAATACAGATAAAGGCGACGGTGGCTACCGCCCACATCAGCAGCGGCCGGGCGATGGAACGGCCGAAATTCGAAAATATCCCGAACAGATAGCCGAGCCAGAAGCGTGCCGGCCAGGGCCACGGCCAGTCCGTCACCCAGCGGGCAGAGCGGATTTCCTCGGCGTGGAAGGCCAGTTCGCTGCGGCTGTCTTCGCACCTGATGGCATAATGTTTGAGCTCGCGGAACTTGGCCGGGGCATCCACATCGCGTTCGATCCATTGAAACAGGACGAGATATTCTACAAGCTGCGGTAATATTTCAAGCCTGAGTAGCTGCCTCCACGTTTTTAGTCTAGCCAGATCACGCCGTCTTATAATACCAATCCATATATTAACTGACACACTCCATAATCCAGGGATATCCGG
>CAWUIN010000068.1:0-16270 GCA_963922535.1 uncultured Hyphomicrobiaceae bacterium
GCTCTTGCGTTTGTGCACAAAGATGATGAGTAAATAAATTTACCATCGCGACCACAACGGAAATCCACACTACGACACGCACGATAAACCTCTTCTCCGGCACGCCCACAAGCCAATTCTTGTTTCCATCGGTCTTTCATACCTTCAAGATGTGGCAAATATGCTGTTTGTCTCTTCTGGCCGCACCTAAAAACGTAAGATTTGTAATGATCATGACGTGTTGACATTGATGAGTAAAGCGCTGTTATGAAGCATTTTTACAGCAAATACGAAGTTAAAAATAACACGTGGCCGGGCGACTTTCTTTTTGAAATTTGATGGGTGCGGCGATTGCGCCTCATAAACACAACGCAGCCATACAAAATAGACGAGACTTTCGTGCTATGCTATCGGGAAATTGAAACTTACTCGTAATACTTGTAGTGTACATCATTTTGTTCCTGGGAACTTTGAGAATAACTCCAGGGCATCGTCGTGTTGCTTACGCATGCGGGGTAAGCTGAAAGAACGAATTGACGCGCGAAAGGTCCAGACGAGTGCGTGTAATTATATGCGGTGCCGGCCAGGTTGGTCTAGGCATTGCTGAGCGTCTTGCAGCAGAAGGCAATGATGTCTCAATCATAGATTCTTCGGAAGAACTTGTACAGCGCGCCAACGACATGCTGGATGTGCGCGCAGCCTGCGGGAATGGCGCGCATCCTGATGTTCTTGCAAAAGCAGGTGCGCGTGATGCCGATATGCTGATTGCCGTGACGTTTCACGATGAGGTCAACATGGTAGCATGCCAGGTTGCCTCCACACTTTTTGATATTCCAACCAAAGTTGCACGCGTACGGGCGCAAACGTACCTCGACAAGGAATGGTCAAAGCTTTTCCGCTCGCAAGGATTGCAAATCGACTACATCATTTCGCCAGAAATTGAGGTTGGTAACGTTGTGCTGCGACGTCTTGAACTGCCCGGTGCATTTGAGACGGCGAGTTTTGCAAATGGGCAGATTCTGGCGATTGGCGTCAATTGCGGGGCGGAGTGTCCGGTTGTTGACACGCCTTTAAAGCAGTTGCGGGAACTCTTCCCAGATCTCCCGGCTACGATTGTCGCAGTCGTCCGCCAGGGAGAACTTTTTGTTCCCAAGAAAGAACAACGTCTTGCGGTTGGCGACGATGTTTATCTGATACTTCCTGCCCAGCAGATTTCACGAACGCTGAAGGTTTTTGGCCACGAGGAGGTCCAGGCACGACGTATCGTTATTGCCGGTGGCGGCAATATTGGCGAATATGTCGCAAGGGCCATAGAGCAGCGCGAACCGAACATACGGGTCAAGATTATTGAAAACCGACGCGACCGAGCGATTGCGATTTCCGAACGTTTAAACCGTACGGTCATTTTAAATGGCTCAGCGCTCTCGGAAGATTTACTGCGAGAGGCCGACATACGAAATGCCGAAACGATTGTTGCCGTTACAAACGATGATCAGGCCAATATCCTGACGTGCATGCTGGCAAAAAATCTTGGCTGCCGGCGCAGCTTATGCCTTCTCAACAGCACTGGCTATAGCTCTGTCGTGCGCTCATTCGGAATAGATGCTCAGCTCAATCCAAGGGCCGTGACGGTGTCGCGCATTCTTCAATATGTACGACGTGGCCGGATCCGTGGCGTGCATGAGATCCACGACAGCGCTGGTGAAATAGTTGAAGCCGAGGCCCTCGCAACGACCCCCGTTGTCGGGCGGGCGATCAAGGATTTGGGAATTTCTGAAGGCGTACGTTTTGGTGCGATCATGCGTAACGATGAAATTATACTGCCGCGAGGAGATACGGAACTGCGCCCGCGCGACCGGGCCATATTGTTTGCCCGCGCAGACTTTGTCAGAGAAGTCGAGCAGATTTTCCAGGTGAGCCCTGATTATTTTTAGCGTTAGCACGCCCATCCCTCGCTGAGCCGAGATGAGTTGCGTGATCCAAACCGGAACTTCGCTGCATACTCTATATAGTAAAACTTAACACATATCACTGTATCTGTCATTCAAATGCGGTAATCTTGCGTTAACTAAAGTTTAACCCGGCTGCCTAAGACACATGCCAGGGAATGAAGAACAAGCGAAGAACGGATAATAAGAATGGCTGAGCGCGCCCAAAGTCTTCAGGATACTTTTCTCAACCATGTGCGCAAACAAAAGACACCGCTGACGATTTTCCTTATAAACGGCGTTAAATTGCAGGGCATTGTGACGTGGTTCGATAATTTTTGCCTGTTATTGCGCCGTGACGGCCATTCGCAATTGGTGTACAAACACGCAATATCAACAATCATGCCTGGACAACCCGTAAACCTTATGGATGTCGATGGCAGCGAGCAGATAAATTCGCAAGGTATGTGAAAATTCGACATGCCATAATCTTGGATTTACCGGTCGCACTCGGGTCTTGTGCGTCAATCCTCGACTGATCGCGGCTTAGCGATCATTGTTTGTTCACATTTTTCCCTTAACGAAATTTCTTTGTTTTGCGGAGTTTTTACTATAGACGATACACTCGGGCAGCAACTGAATACATCGTCAGCAGGGCCAGACGATCAACAGGCAATTGCGCAACATGCAACGCGGGCAATCGTTCTTGTCCCCGTTATTGTTACGTTGCGGAAAACAGTCCCCGCCGTTAACGATAGAACTCATGCATATCACAAGCCGGAAGAACGACTGTCAGAGGCCGTCGGGCTTGCACAGGCCATTGAGCTTCACATTATCGATCAGGCGATCATTTCTATCCATAACGTACGTCCCGCTACTTTGATCGGCGCGGGAAAAGTCGAAGAAATTGCATCACACGTCAAGCACGATTGTGTTGATCTTGTTATCGTCGATCATGCACTAAGCCCCATTCAGCAGAGAAATCTGGAGCGGGCATGGAACGCCAAAGTTCTCGACCGAACCGGCCTGATACTCGAAATCTTCGGCCGCAGGGCACGCACACGTGAAGGCCGTCTGCAGGTTGAGCTTGCGCACCTGACTTTCCAGCGTAGCCGCCTGGTGCGCAGCTGGACCCACCTTGAACGCCAGCGCGGCGGCTTTGGTTTTCTCGGAGGTCCAGGTGAAACGCAGATCGAAACCGACCGCCGTTTGCTGCAGGACAGAATCAATAAAATCCAGGAGGAACTGGTCAAGGTAGCGCGCACAAGGGATCTGCATCGCAAAGGGCGGCGCCAGGTGCCATATCCGATCGTTGCCATCGTCGGCTATACGAATGCCGGCAAGTCAACGATGTTCAACCACCTGACCGATGCCGGTGTACTGGCCAAAGACCAGGTATTTGCAACCCTTGATCCGACCATGCGTGAGTTAGTACTGGATGGCGGGCAGCGGATTATTGTGTCCGATACGGTAGGTTTTATCTCTGATCTTCCGACGATGCTGATTGCAGCATTTCGCGCAACCCTGGAAGAGGTGATTGAAGCTGATCTCATACTGCACGTCCGCGATATCCAAAGTGCTGAAAGCGAGGCTCAACGCATCGACGTGGAGAAAGTTCTTGCCGAACTGAGCGTTGTAACGGATGGTCGCGATTGTCGAATCATAGAGGTTTGGAACAAAATTGATCTTGTTGATCGTGAGCATTTAGAGGTTTTGCGCTCCGAAGCCCGGCGACGTACACCGCCGGCACATTTAATTTCGGCCGTTACCGGCGAGGGACTGCCGGAACTGTGTCATGCCATTGCCAGCTGGCTCGGTAAGAACGACGTAGAATTTACCCTTATCTTACCGCCCGAGGCTGGCCGTATGGTGCATTGGTTGCACGAAAACGCCCGCATCCTGTCACTCAGCCCTACTGATGATGGCGGCGTTGAAATCGCACTACGGCTTTCGGCGGATCGTTTGGGGAGACTGGATGCCCAACTCAAGGCGGCCGGCATATCTCGGGGAAGGGCGGAAGACGCCGCGAAGCAAGATCCGGCTGCGCCTTGACCGCCGCAGTTCACGGAGCATTCCATCTGTCATCATTAAGCGATAAAAATCACTGGACGGGTACATGCACGAAGCAGGCTCCGCCTCAATCTTTGCCTGGTAACAACGTCTTTGGGGCAGCAGGCCGTTGCTTAACATACCGACCGTTCTTCAGCGATTGACCTACGCCATCTCAGCTGGCTGCTGACGGGCTACTTTCGCTTTGAGTTGTACAACAGAGAAATAGGGAAATAGAGATTTCCGAGGAGTGCAATAATGGACGATGCTACGGTGCACGGTGAAGAGGACATCATCCAGACTTATCTGAGGCCGCTGGCGGCAGCGTGGCCGGGCGCGTTGGACCTGAGGGATGACTGTGCGGCGATTACGCCAGCGCCAGGCCAGGACCTGATCGTCAAAACTGACCCGATCCGTGCTGGCGTCCACTTTTTTGCTGATGATGCCGCCGCTGACATCGCCTGGAAGGCGTTAGCGGTTAACGTCTCCGATCTTGCAGCCAAAGCGTCGCGGCCGCTCGCTTATACTATGGCGCTGTCGTTCCCCGAAGCGCCAGCCCGCGGCTGGCTCGCGGCCTTTGCAGCCGGGCTCAGCGAAGCCCAGGATGCATTTGGCTGCACGCTGATCGGCGGCGATACGGACCGTGCGGCCGGGCCATTATCAATCGCAGTGACAATCTTCGGCGAGGTGCCGCACGGGCGCATGGTCAGGCGGGCGACGGCCAAAGCGGGCGACCGGATATTTGTCTCCGGTACGCTTGGCGATGCAGCGATCGGCCTTAAAATTCGCTGGCAGGATGCTAACGCGCGGGGCGCGACGTTTTATTCTGATTTCGCGCTCAACCGCTATCTGCGCCCGCAGCCACGCCTCGGATTGCGCGCGGCGCTGCGCGGTTTTGCCCGCGCTGCCATGGATATCTCGGACGGCCTGCCAAAGGACCTCGGCCGGATGTGCAGGGCAGCCGGGCTCGGGGCGTCAATCAACGCAACTGCGCTGCCGTTCAGCCCAGCGCTTCAGGATGTGGCTGCAGCCGATCCCACACGGGCCATGTCATTGGTGTCCGGCAGCGACGACTATGAAATACTGTGCGCTGTCCCACCGGAAAACTGCAATAATTTTATTGCAGCAGCCAAGGCAGGCGATGTGGCCGTGACCGAGATCGGTGCATTTACATCAAGCGCAGCTGTGCAGCTGATAAGTGAGACTGGGCCCCCCGTGGACTGGAACGGCAGTGGTTACGACCATTTCCAGGCCACTTAACGCTTGGCGTCTGTGACAGAAAAACATACGATATGACAGTCAATCACGCTCCATAATCGTCATAGCGCCCGGCACTCAATATCATTAGCCCGCTTTGCTTATTATACGTCATCTCCGCTGTTATCGGGAAGACCTGTGTCTATATCGCCGCGCGCATCATCGCCATCATCCGCCGCGTCTTCGGGAATGCGTTCGACGGATACGACTTTCTCGTCAGACTCTGTACGGAAAATCCGAACACCCTGAGTGTTGCGCGAAGCAATGCGGACATCGTGCACGGGGCAGCGGATGAGCTGGCCGCCATTTGTTACCAGCATAATCTGATCGCCTTCATCAATAGGGAAAGCTGCCGCCAGCTGGCCATTGCGTTCGTTGGTCACCATCGCGGCAATGCCTTTGCCGCCGCGCCCGGAAACGCGATACTCGTAGGCAGAGGACCGTTTGCCATACCCGCGCTCGGACAGTGTCAGGATAAACTGTTCCTTACCGGACAATTCGGCGAAGCGTTCCGACGTTATTTCGCCTTCGCCAACATCTTCGTCGACATCCAGCTCAACCTCGAGCGCTTCCTCGCTTTCTTCGCCGGCCTGCGCCCGCCTCAGGGCCGAGGCTTGCTTGAGATAGGCCGCACGTTCAGCCGGGGTGGCTTCAACATGGATCAGGATTGCCATCGAAATCACGCTGTCATTACCGTCCAGGCGAATACCGCGTACGCCTGTCGAATCGCGTCCCTTGAACAGGCGAACGTCCGTTGCCGGAAAACGAATTGACTGACCACGCCCGGTTGTCAGCAAGACATCATCGTGAGAAGTGCAGATCTCAACGTTGACGATCTGATCGTCGTCGTCGAGTTTCATTGCAATCTTGCCGTTGCGATTAATGCTTTCAAAATCTGTAAGGCTATTACGGCGCACATTACCAGAGCGCGTGGCAAACATCAGCTCAAGTCCACTTTTATCAGTCCTGCTCTCAGGCAGCGGCAGGATCGTGGTGATCACCTCATTATGCTGTAAGGGCAGAAGATTAATAATGGCTTTGCCAACCGACTGCGGATTGGCGGCCGGCAGTCGCCAGACTTTCATACGATAACACATCCCGCGCGACGAGAAGAACAAAACCGGAGTGTGTGTCGAGGCGATAAAGATCTGAGTGACGAAATCCTCATCACGGGTGGTCAAACCGGAACGTCCCTTGCCGCCACGGCGTTGCGCACGATAGGTGGTAAGCGGTACGCGTTTGATGTAGCCACGATGGGTCACGGTGACGACCATGTCTTCGCGCTGAATGAGATCTTCATCATCAAAATCGCCTGCCGCATCAATGATTTCAGTCTGGCGCGGCGTTGCGAAGTCAGCACGCAGCGCAATCATCTCGGCAGTAATGATATCGATGATTTTGCGGCGGCTTGACAGCGTTTCAAGGTGTTCCTCGATTTCACTGGCCAGCTTCTGGAGATCTTCACCAATCTCATCGCGTCCAAGCGCAGTCAGACGTTGCAGGCGGAGATCGAGGATGGCTTGTGCCTGTTCAAAACTCAGGCTGACCGTGCCATCTTCCTGCAGCCTGTGCCGCGGGTCATCAATCAGCGCGATCATGGGCGCAATGTCTTTGGCTGACCAATTGCGGGCCATGAGCTGGTCGCGCGCCTCGACGGGCGTAGGCGCACGGCGAATGAGATCGATCACCTCATCGATATTGGCCACAGCAATCGCCAGACCAACGAGCAGATGTGCGCGTTCCCGCGCCTTACGCAGCAAATATTTGATGCGGCGACTGACGACCGACTCGCGGAACTGACAGAACGCGGAAATCATATCGCGCAGGTTCATCTGCTCCGGCCGGCCGCCGTTTAAGGCCAGCATATTGGCGCCGAAGGACGTCTGCAGGTCGGAATAGCGCCATAACTGATTAAGCACAACATCGGCCACCGCATCGCGCTTCAGCTCAATGACGATGCGCATCCCCTCGCGATTGGATTCATCCCAGATATCCGCGATACCTTCGACACGTTTCTCCCGCGCCAATTCGGCGATGCGCTCGACCAGGACGCGTTTATTGACCTGGTAGGGAATAGCCGTTGCCACCAATGCATAGCGATCCTTGCGGATTTCCTCGACATCAACCTTGGCGCGCATCACGATGGAGCCTCGCCCTTTGTGGTAGGCATTGAGGATGCCGCCGCGGCCGAGGATCATAGCCCCGGTTGGAAAATCCGGACCTTTGACGATCTCGCATAATTGTTCAACGGTGATTTCGGGATTATCGTAATAGGCGATGCATGCGTCGATCACTTCGCCTAAATTGTGCGGTGGAATATTGGTTGCCATACCGACGGCAATGCCGCCGGCACCGTTGACAAGGAGATTGGGAAACTTAGCAGGCAGCTGTATCGGCTCACTCATAGAGCCATCGTAGCTTTCCTGATAATCAACGGTATCCTTGTCAAGGTCATCAAGGAGAAAAGCTGCAACCTTGGCCAGACGGCTTTCCGTGTAACGCATGGCAGCCGGCGGATCGCCATCCACTGAACCGAAATTGCCCTGCCCGTCTACAAGCGGCAGGCGCAATGAAAAATCTTGCGCCATTCGCACCAGCGCATCGTAGATTGCGCCATCGCCGTGCGGGTGATAATTGCCCATCACTTCCCCTACCGTTTTTGCTGATTTACGATAGGGGCGATCATGGCGATTGGCTGCCTCGTGCATTGCGTAAAGAATGCGCCGATGCACCGGCTTCAGGCCGTCGCAGACATCAGGCAGCGCCCGGCTTACGATCACACTCATGGCGTAATCAAGGTAGGAACGCTTCATTTCCTCGGTTATCGAAATCCCGCGGATATCACCGGACTCGTGCCCTTGAGGAGGATCTGTATTATCGTTATCGGCCAAATTCTACCCTTAATCTCTGCGATGTATCTCTGCTATGGTTTCGGCGAGGCTGAAAACCGCCCGGGGAATGGGCAGAATCACTTCTATTTATATCGTGGCAGGACTTGCCACTCCAATATGCAAAGCGTGGCAAATTGCTTTATTTTTCTTTTTCCAGTTATTTAATGCATTCCAGCCCACATTTCCAAGCGTCTGCAGCGTTGCCACATAACGGTCTTGCTATCGCCGGGTACTGTTATTACTTCAGAAATGGAGACACGGACATATGATTCGTACTTTGAATCAGCCAGCCTTGTCCAGCTTTCATGACCAACCGGCCTCACGTAACGATACCAAGGATAGCCAGTATGAAAAGACTTGCCACGCTCCTGCTCACAACGGCCACACTCGCTGTTGCAACCGTCGCCTCCGCACAGGTTCCTGACGACACGTTTTTAACGGCCCAGCAACCTAATCAGTATCTGGCAGCAGATCTGTTGTTGAAAGCCAAGGTTCACGATGCAAACGGCGAGATCTTTGGCGATGTCGAAGATCTTATTTTGAATGCAAACAATCAGGTCGAAGGCGTTATTATCGGGATCGGCGGATTTCTCGGGGTTGGAGAAAAACGGATCGGCGTACGCTACAGCGCATTACAGTTCACAGATAAAGACGGCAAAACCATAGTTTCTTTGCCACAAGCCACGCCTGCCGTTCTCAAGGAGCTTCCGGCCTACAAAAGGTCTCGACCGCCAAAGTCGTTTCTTGAAGGTGTCACTGAGCGCGCCAAGGAGATAACCGCCAAATCAACCGAAACGACCAAAGAAGCTTTAGATGAGGCCAAGACACAGGTTGGCCCGGCATTGGAACAGGCCCGCCAGAAGGCCGGCGAAGCTTACGAAAAAGCCAAGGAAGTAACCCAGGATGCCCTTGAAAAGGCAAAAGATGCAACGGGCACCAGCCAATAAGCTACAGAGCATAAGACTTTGGAGATACAGGCTGCAAGCGACAAGCTGAACAGGCAATACGAGCATTCGGTTAGGGTATGTCGATGTCGTTTGCGCTTTGAATGTTTCCACTTGGATGTTGGGCTGCAATCTGCATACTTGGTTTCGCAGCCCAACTTATCTTCGACGAATTAAGTTACAGGCGTTTACACGTCTGCTGCAACGCGCATCGTCACGATGCTGTCAGGATCGCGCACCGGCTCACCACGCTTCAATTTGTCGACGTTTTCCATTCCGTCAATCACCTTACCCCAGGCGGTATATTGATTATCAAGGAATGTCGCATCATCAAAACAGATGAAAAACTGACTGTTGGCACTGTTCGGATTTGATGAGCGCGCCATGGAGCAGACGCCGCGTACATGTGGCTCGTCATTGAATTCAGCCTGCAAATCAGAGTGTGCGGAACTGCCTGTGCCAGTGCCATGCGGGCATCCGACCTGCGCCATGAACCCGTCGATGACGCGATGGAACACAATACCATCGTAAAACTTTTCGCGGGCCAGAAGCTTCAGGCGTTCAACGTGCTTTGGGGCCAGGTCTGGCAGCAATTCTATGATTACGGCGCCTTTGGTAGTCTCAAGAACAAGGGTATTTTCAGGATCTTTAATATCAACCATTAGGTCGGCTCCGTTGTATTTTTCTGATTTGATTTTTTGCAAGCCGGTGCATGCGCCGCCAAGGCGATGCAGGCCGGACAATTCATCCGTTGCTCAGCGAACTTAAGCTTTGGCGCCTAACAACGAGGCTAAAATAGCTCAATAAAACATAAAGGTGAAACCCTTGACGTAATTTCACCTCATATTCGCGTCTCTCGATTAACAAACACAGTCTAACAAGCAGAAATCGAAATTTTTTTGATTTCAAGGCTGAGCTATTTTGATTGAGGCCTGTTGAATGCGATCCGGATTAGCCGGCGGTTCGCCTGGAGCGATACGATCGACATATTCCATGCCGCTAATTACCTGCCCCCACACAGTATACTGCCCGGTCAGCCCGCGGCAGCCTGAGTTATCAAAGCAGATGAAGAACTGGCTGTTGGCGGAATTGGGGTTGCCTGTCCGCGCAGCACCGACGGTGCCGCGCTTGTAGACGTAGCCGGAAAACTCGGCAGACAGATCCGGATAATTCGAACCGCCAGAGCCGGTGCCGGTCGGATCACCGGTTTGGGCCATAAAATTCGGGATCACGCGATGAAACGTAATGCCGTTATAAAAGCCTTCAGAAGCGAGCTTTTTAATGCGCGCGACGTGTTGTGGCGCCAGGTTCGGCATCAGCTTGATGACCACATCGCCATCCTTTAATTTGAGAATGAGATTTTCAGCCTGTGCTGACTGATTTACGTCAGCCTCACCGTTTGTGAGCGAAGCCTGCGTCGTCTGATCGGAAGATAAGTTACCGCCTTCGCTACAAGCCACAAGAAGCAGAGCTATTGAGCCCAGCAATATAAAAAGACGAAAAAACACGCGTGCCTCCCAGCTATTTCAAATAGTTTATACTTCAAATTAAGTTATTTCGTCCTTATGACGACGAACGAGATGCTAACCAATATCAAATACAGATATGGCAATTTCACAAACCCCATAAAAAAAACTTAAGATCAAGCGAATTTGTTCTTAAGTTGCTCTGCAACGTTGTCTGAAACAAAGTGTGTCAGATCTCCGCCCATTTTGGCGATCTGACGCACGAGATTGGCGGCAATGTGCCGGACTGCAGGAGAAGAAGCCAGAAATACGGTCTGAATTTGCGGAGCCATTTCACCGTTCATGCCTGCCATCTGCATCTCGTAGTCAAAGTCCGTGCTATTCCTGAGCCCTCGTATAATGATCCTGGCACCGTGTTCACGGGCGGCTTTAACAGCCAGATTATCGAACGTTACCGTACGGATTGTGGCACCATGCCCGGCGGCCAGATTATTGCAGTCTGCTGCGATCATGGCGATGCGCTCCTCCGCCGTAAACATCGGCGCTTTGCCGTCGTGCACACCAACGCCGATGACAAGCTCATCGACAAAGGCGAGCGACTGTGCAATGACATCCGCGTGGCCTAACGTAATCGGATCGAAAGATCCCGAATAAAAGCCAATCAGCCCCATGATTTTGGTCTCCCTCGTTTGCTCAGAGGATAAAGCTAAAGACACCGGCGTGAAATAACCGGGCCAAATAAGTGCTGTTCAAAATGCTTAGTGTACAGTCCTGGCAGCGCAGAGTAATCACCCTCCCCACCCGCTTTTGCGCGACAACTGACAGATAAGATGGCCTGTCTATCGAATTTCTTCCACGAGAAGCACCGTCCCTTTGACGCCAACTATCTTGACTTTCACACCTGCTGGCGTATCAGGCCCCTCTACAGACCACAAACCATCGGCAACGCGCGCTCTGCCACGCCCGCCAACGATTGCTTCTTCGATTTCAACAATACGGCCGACATAATAATTACCACGATCGTTCAATACGTTCTGGTCGGCCGTTCCTGGCCATAATCTGGTGTACAGGAGAAACAACGTAACAGAGGATAGAGCAAGAGCGCCGAAACTTATAAGTTGCCACTGCAGCGGGATATCGATGTATGACGCAACCGCACCAATGATCACTGCCGCCACGCCAAACCAAATGAAATGCACACCTGGCACGACTGTTTCCAGCATGAACAAAACAACTGCCAAAATAAACCAGTTCCACGGCCCCATGCTGACCAGAAAGTCAAAGATCGATTGCATTGCACAAACTCCCAAGATTATCGAACCAAGAAGGGCCTGTTGATGTTGTATCCCGCAGAGCTGGGGGACAAACTCAGCGCTACGCATAGAATTCGCATAAGACAAGTACAGCATCCATGCAAGCAAACTGACGCACAGAACAAAAACTCTCTTTTAAACGCTATCATGCCGGCAATACTGACACAAATAATTATAACCTAACAAGTTTTTGCTTCTTCTGGAGGACGGCCTTGATTTCATCAACCGCATTTCGCTTGGCTCAACAAACAAAAACCCCTGGAAATACTTACCAATATTCTTGAAAACACAGACGTTGTGACCGCCAAGCCTTGCTTTCGGCGTATTGCAGTCTCATTATATAGACGATAAACGAATATATATATGATGGGTTGAGGCTAGAGAGGACGCATGACGAAAGAGGAACTGCTGGAGTTCCCTGGAGTGGTTACCGAATTACTGCCAAACGCGACATTTCGTGTGAAGCTGGAAAATGGCCACGAGATTATCGCTCATACAGCAGGACGTATGCGTAAAAATCGCATTCGCGTGCTTGCAGGAGACAAAGTGCAAGTCGAGATGACCCCCTATGACCTCACCAAAGGCCGAATTACATACCGTTTCAAATAGAACGACCACTCCACGACGCCAAACACTCAGGCGCCAGCGTGCGCGTGGCTACGGAAAACGTTCATCTTCGGACTCACGATCGCTCCTGGTGCTTGCCAGCGGCTCGCCGCGGCGCTTGTCTTTGCTGGGACAAATCGGAATTGAACCGACAGCCTTGCGCCCGACTTCGATTGACGAAACACCAAAACGTGCAGAAATGCCACGCACGCTGGCCAACCGCCTGGCGCGCTCCAAGGCGGAAGCTGCACGCGATCAAATTGCCAACGATGATGCACTGGCTGATGCCTACGTGCTTGCAGCCGATACCGTGGTTGCCGTAGGGCGGCGCATTCTTGGCAAACCGACTGTGTTAGAGCAGGCGGTTGCGTCGCTTGAGCTTCTGTCGGGCCGCGCGCACAAAGTGATAACCGGTGTGTGCCTGATTACACCAGACGACCGCATGCGTACGCGCATTGTAGAAACACGCGTTCGCTTTCGCCGTTTATCCCGCGAGGATATCGAAGCCTATATCGCCTCACGCGAGTGGCGCGGCAAAGCTGGCGGCTATGCTATTCAAGGTTTAGCCGGTTGTTTTGTGCAAAAATTAGTTGGCTCGTATACGAATGTTGTTGGGCTGCCACTTACTGAGGTCACCACTCTCCTGCAAAGCGAAGGTATGCCAATTCACCACGGCTGGTTGAATGCAGTCACTGTTGAAGCAGAATAGGAGGAAGCGCTACCTATGGCGGATAATGACAATTCCCAATGCGTTAACGCCCAGCGCTGTCCAAACTGCGATAAACCGAGCAAACATGAATTTCGACCCTTTTGTTCAGGCCGATGCAAGGATGTCGATCTTGCGCACTGGCTAACCGGCTCCTATAAAATTCCAGATCGTGCTATTGACGAAGACAATAATATGCCTTCATCAGGAAAACCTCAGTCAAACAGCTGATTTGCCGATAAATCTACTGGCATGCAAACGGAAAGTCGATTGGCTGAAATGCCAGCTATTCCCGCGCCTTAAACATGCTTATCATCCGGTGAAGTATGCATATATGATCTTCTCGATTATGATCTGCTCGATAAATATCCTCATCGATAGCATACAGGTGCCGTTTGTCATGCACACTAAAAATTGCAACAATAGACTTGCATGTAAGAGCTAGCTGGATTACACACATGGTTTCGCTCAATGAGAGCTGGTTATTTCTGCACACATCGCCCAGGTAGCTCAGTTGGTAGAGCATGCGACTGAAAATCGCAGTGTCGGTGGTTCGATTCCGCCCCTGGGCACCATACCTAACATATTGTCGTTTGATCCTTGTAAAAGTTTGAAAATACAAGAGGTTGGGGCGGTTCGATAACCGCCATTTCGGCTGAACGGGATGAGGTCTGTAAATGCGAGTTTCAGAACCAGTTTACGGCTGTCCTCATCGCCATTATCCCAAAGATTACAGGGGCTTGCGAGGAATTCCATCGCGGTTCGATACGTGTCTTCAAAGCTGCCTTGCGTTGGGGCCTGTTTTTGCAGTTTTTCTTCTATTGTAAGCTTGTCTTCCTGCAGCTTTCGGATCTGGGCTTCATAGGCGGTGATAAGCGTGGGATCATCGGTTGCAATCAGACGTTCCATCATTTTTTCTGTTTTGCGCTCTAAATGGCCGAGCGTGGCTTTCAGATCCCCATGCTCTGATTTTGTAATCTCGGCGCGCTGATCCCATGCTTCTTGAAGCAAGTCTTTGAACAGCGAAAGCGTTCTTGCCGCAGGCGTCATGCGCACCAGCAAATGCCGGAACTGTTCTTCAATATCCTCTTTGCGGATATTCTTGCGGTGCTCTGCGCAATTTTTGTTTTGGCAAAAGTAATAGCCGTAATAGCGATTGCGGCCTTTGGAGAAGGCTCCGGTCAAATGATGGCCGCATGTGCCGCAGGCAACATTGCCGCGCAAAGTAAACTCTTCATGATCGGTTTTCCGGGTTGGCACATGGGCTTTGCCGTTCAGGCGCTCTTGAATGCGCTGGAATGTCTCAAAGCTAATCAGCGGCTCATGATGGCCTTTGACCAAGGATAGGCCCCAATCCGGGATATCGATAAATCCGGCATAGATCGGCTTTGTGAAGATCTCTCTGATCCGCTGCAGATGCACTTTGCCTTTGTGAGTGAGCGGAAAGTTTGGATGCTGCTCTAAAAACCGGACCACTTCGACTTGCGTTTGCAGGCGGCCATCGGCATAGCGCTCCATCGCCTGGCGTAGAATAGAGGCTGCCGGATCATTGGGCACCAACAGCTTGCCATGACCGCCCACGCGCTCATAACGATAGCCCAGCGGCGGGATAAAGACATAGTAGCCATTCATGGCGCGGGCGCGCATACGGTTTTTGGTTTGCTCGGCATTCTTGCGGCGGTGATGCTCTGAAACAGAGGCCAAAAGGTTTTCAACCAGGCGGCTATCGGAATCTTCACCAAATTCAATCGATGGGCTTTCCAGCTTACCGCCAGCTTCGCTGATGGCGGTGCGCAGATGAATATGCGCTTCCAGCCCGCGCGCTAAGCGGCTGATATCATCGATAATCACAATATGGGTTTCGCGGCGCTTATGCTTGCGCAAGAAGGATAGCATGGCTTGCATGCCGGGCCGGTCAATCAAGCCGCCGGATGCATCATCTTTAAAGACATGGGTCACATCATAGTTTTTATGCCGTGCATATTCCCGGCAGCGTGTTTCCTGCGAGCCCAGCCCTGAGCCTTGCGTCACTTGCTTCACATCAGACACGCGGCAATAAATGATGGCCTTAACGTCCGTCTTGCCGTCCGTCTCTGCTTGTGTCTTCACTCTATCGGGTTGATGCTGGGCTTTATTCACGCGCGGGCTTGTCCTTTCATTGTCTGCTGTATGGGTGCATTATCATTGGCGGCACAATCGGGCGCGCTCATATCTGCATTTACTATATCACCAGCCTTGTCCGTCTTGCCAGTTTTTTGCATTTGTTTTTGCCGGATCGGTAGTTTCGGCGTCATACCAAAGGCTTCATCGGCAAAGCTTTGCGCAACCAGCCATAGGGCTTCTATCAGTTCTATTTTTTCGTCCCTGCTGATGGTGCAATTATCAAAGTGATGCAAATACCGGGCGGGATCAAAATTCTGGGGTGGTGTTGTCATGGTTGGGCCTTTCGCTGCTGTGAGCGGCTATTCTTATCCACAAACGCCTAAAATCCTGGGGGCAAGTGCGCCCCCATAAATTTGGCTGGTATTACCGGCAAGCATACGCATAACGCTGCCCAGCAATATCGGTCATAGCATAGTCGACAGCCAGATCCCGCGCGATGGCATCATAATCAATATAAAAAGCCAGTGGCTCCGGGATGGGTCCAAACAGCCCTTCATCGACAAATTGCTCGGCTAACTCTTTGAGGCTGTCCACGGCATAGAGATCAACATCAAAATCATTCGGATTGACGCCATCGGGATCAAAGTCATAACCGCATTCGCCCACGGCAATGATAAAGCGCTCTTTATCGTGATCGTCCCAATCATCCACGATGTCCAAAAACCGGGCAAAGTTGATCTGATTGAGATCCCAGGCTTCTGCCAGAGCCGCATCAATGGCCTCGCCATCAATGAACTGGATTTCAAATTCTTCGACCGGCTGGCCAAAATCATTCCGGCAAGCGCTCGCTTTGGCTAGGTAATCATCGGCATCGGTAAAATAAATGCCAATAGCTGAAATATCGTAGGGTTGTGCGTATAGTTGTGTGCTCATCGTCTTGGGCCTTTCTCTAATAAATAAAGGGGTTCACATGAACCTAAAAAACGCAGTTAAAAACGAGCGCAACCTCTAAGAATCATTTAATATCA
>CAWUIN010000069.1:0-15455 GCA_963922535.1 uncultured Hyphomicrobiaceae bacterium
GACGTCTTCGCGTCCGCCGCCGCCAGAGGCGGATTTGGCGGGCGTGTCCGGTGGATTGGCGGCGAGGAGCGTGCACGGGTTCTGGCCGTCGATGCCGCGGCCGGGACGATCGAAACGCCCGCGGGAACTCTCAAAGCCGACGTTGTCAATTTCATTACCCCTCAACAGGCCGGGCCGATCGCGCATGCATCCGGGCTGGTCGATCAATCCGGCTGGTGCCCGTGCGGGGCGGATCAGCGTTCGCTGATCAATCCGGCCGCCTTCGTTGTCGGCGATGCGAACCGGTTTGCCCGGCGCTCCATCGATGGTGCAATGCAGTCGGGGGCTAAAGCGGCCCAGTTTTTCACATGAAGTCTTTCGCATGAACTTGACAGCAGACGCAGTACAATTGGCCGGATGACGAACGAAACCGCCTGAGAAAGCACCAGTTAAGGGCGTTGGAAATTTACGGGCGCCCTTAAGAGGCAGATAACAACGATTGGAGAGATCATGATTGGCAGAAAGGTTCCTCAAGTGACGTTCCGGACCCGCGTTCGTGACGACAGTATCGAAGGCCCTAATCCGTTTCGCTGGGAAGATAAAACAACCGACGATTATTTCGCCGGCAAGCGTGTCATTATATTTTCGCTGCCAGGCGCATTTACACCGACCTGCTCGACCTTTCAGCTTCCCGACTTTGAGAAGCTTTACGGAGAATTTTCCAAGGCCGGCATAGATGAAATCTACTGCATTTCGGTCAACGATGCGTTTGTCATGAACGCCTGGGGCAAATCGCAGGATATAACAAGCATCAAACTCATCCCCGACGGCTCTGGTGAATTCACCCGTAAAATGGGAATGCTCGTTGCCAAAGACAATCTTGGCTTTGGGATGCGATCATGGCGTTATGCGGCCATCGTGAACGACGGCGTTATTGAAGCTTGGTTTGAGGAGCCTGAATATTCAGACAACTGCGAAAGCGACCCTTATGGCGAATCCTCGCCGCAGAACATCCTCTCAGTCCTGACGGGCGAAGCGAAAGACCGCAGCGCGGCCTGATCAGGCACGAGAGGTTCTCGGTAAAAATGCCACGGCATCTCTTGTGACGCGGACGTCGTGGCTCCGCGTCGCTCCAGGAGAAGGCGATCATGATCATTTGTCAATGCAATATCATTACCGACCTGGACTTTGAAAACGCGGTCATCACTCTGCTTTCAGGCGATCCCGATCTCACGGTAACGCCGGGACGGGTCATCCGGGCGTTAAATGCCAGACGGCAGTGCAGCGGCTGCCTGCCTGCGCTCAATAGCATGATCGATACCTGCAAAAAACAATGCCACAGTGAAAGCTGTCCACGCCAGGCGCGGCGAAAAGCTCACCAAAAAATGCCGACCTGCGCTCAATGACGCGATCGACATCATGAGCGACGGCTGCAAAAACGATTGAGCAATGAAGGCCGCCCACGCAGGCGCAGCGAAAACATCCCGAACGGGTGCCTGGAAACGGGTACTTTAGCTGCGCCCAATAACGCGATCGACGTCTGCAAAAAAAAAACAACGCGGCACCGGAAGTTCCCCCCAACGGGCGCCGCGATAATCCCCCCCGATCGAATTCCGATACACGCGCGAAAGGTGAATACGCATGAAGGGTGACGAAAAGGTCATTGAATACCTGAACAAGTCCATTCGGCATGAACTGACGGCCGTCAATCAATACTGGTTGCACTACCGGCTTCTTGACGATTGGGGGTTGACAAGGCTCGCCAGAAAAGAGCGCGAAGAATCCATCGAGGAGATGCAGCACGCTGACTCACTGATCGTGCGGGTTATCTTTCTTGAAGGCCATCCGAATTTACAGACGCTGGACCCACTGAGAATCGGCCAGAACGTCAGGGAAGTTCTGGAGTGTGATCTTGCAGCCGAGTTCAGCGCCCGCGATCTCTACCAGGAGGCGAGGGCTGTGTGCAGGGAGAAAGAAGACTACGTCTCCATGGCGTTATTCGAAGGTCTGCTTAAGGACGAGGAAGACCATATCGACTTCATCGAGACGCAGCTTGCACTTTTAGACAATATCGGGCTGGAAAACTTCTCGTTGCTGCAGTCAGCGCCGGCGAACGAACAAGACGCCTGAGCGATCGGGACGCGCAGAGCCGGTGTAACATGTCAGCCTTCCGCCAATCCGCGGAAGGCTGTTTTTACATTGAGGCAAAGCACCGCTTCATCACAGCCTCGGCACGATGATCATGCGTTCGACGGGCTTTTGTTCGACGAAGTGGGACTGCACGATCTCATCGATGTCTTCACGCGTGCGTGGCGTGTACCATATTCCTTCCGGGTAGACGACCATCAACGGTCCTGCCGAGCAGAACCCCAGACACCCCGTTGCCGTACGGCCGATTTCTGCATTTCCAAGTTGCTCAAGACGCGTCTCAAGATATGCGTAAAGCTCCTGCGAACCTGATTGCGCGCAGCTGCCATGGGGGTGTTCGGGAGGGCGCTCCTGCAGGCATGTGAAAACATGACAGCGATATACTTGCGGAATTTCCAAAGACATTGACCTGCAGCTCCTTCACTCATTCTTGGTTAGCTAAGTCAGTAGGCATTCAAAAGCCGCGCCAACTTTTGCAAGGCTCTGCGCTGAAAGCAGGAAGGCGCACATTCATCATGGCCTCCTTCGGGATTTCACTCCAGCGGCCATGGATTTTGGAGCATTCCCGACAAACACGACAAATTTGATCGCCTGGCGGCACCGGGCCGCGCCGCCTCTCTGGGCGCCCTCAGCTTTCTGCAGAAGCCTCGTTATCGATAAGATCGAGAATTGGCCTGGCGCCGAAGCGGTCACTCGGATCGATTTTGGCGACCTTGGCGATCGCCTCCCGGCCCAGCGACACATTGCCAAGCCTGAGGTGGCAATATCCCCACGCGAGCAGGGCCTGGAGATAAAGTCCGGGCGCGCTCTCAAGCAATGTGAAATCACAATCCTCAGGACGTACCACCCGCCAGTCGACGGGTATATTCAGGCGGCGTGCGGCATGTTCAATAATGAATTGCGCATGCGGCAGGGCATCGGCGTAACGGTGGTTATAAAAATAGAAGCGATAGGCACCCAGGTGTATATCCGCATCCTGGGGCGCCAGCTGGAGTGCCTGTAATACGGCTTTTTCCGCAGTTTCCGGATCCGACCGGGCAGTACGTGCTTCCTCCAGGGTGCGCAGTGCGGCCCGGCTGTTGCAGGAGGCATCTTCCGTTTCTTGGTCTGGCGGCATAAAACGGTCCCCAATTCCAAAGTGCAGGCCGGGCAATCCATCTTGGATTGCGGCGCGCGACGAGACCGTTGAAGGTGCTTGATATCCTGTCGCAGAACCTAGCATCGGTCAATTGGTTCTGCTGTGCAAAAACAGGGCCATGAACGTTGGGACCGCCTTCCCCAAATCGCCCAGACAGGTCTGGATGAGATGGGATGGGATTGGCGCCCTCGCGCTACAGGATAACGGAGTTCTTTAAATTCACGTGGATTTTAATGTTTTTATATCGCAGACCAGGGCCTGCCAGTCGTTGGCACCCTCGTCGTTGCAATTTTCTAAAACGGCGTCTAATGACATGTGCAAAGCTTGATCTCTTGTATTGTCGCGGCTGCTGAACCCGACAATCCAGGAGGCAGCAATGCCCCATATTCGTGGTCGCGCGTGGCGGCGGCGCGCGTGCGCAAAAAACAGCATGTGCGCCGGTCGTCTATAATGAAATAATACGACAGGCCAGATAGACAAAAGCGTTGGAAATTGATGTAGCTGCGCAGTAAAAAGCTGCGCCGTGCCCGCCAGATTGGTCTGATTTGGCCTACCTGGGATGGGCCGGGAATGAGAACGTCTTATGGGCGATATACCGATTAATGTACTGTTTGTGTGCAGTCGCAATCAATGGCGCAGTCCCACGGCGGAGCATGTTTGGCGTAATGAGCCGGGCATTAACGTGCGCTCCGCAGGCACGGCATCAAGCGCGCGCCGGCGCATAGGGCTTGCGGACGTTCAGTGGTCCGATTTGATCCTGGTTATGGAAGAGAAGCATAAATCACGGATCAAGGCAGAGTTTCGCCAGGCGGCAGCGCATAAGCGCATTGAAGTGCTCGATATTCCCGACGAGTATGGATTTTTGGACGAAGAACTCATAGAGATTTTGCGGGAGAAGTGCGCTACATTGTTTGAAGGGGATGCATCGGAAATTGATTGAGACAATCGTCTGATTTGCTTGGTATGCATCTCTAGTGTTGCTGGTCTTTCGGCATCTATGGACATTCCAGCAATCAAGCATATGCTGGCCCAATCTTGACACATACGGCATCTTGGAGTATCCGGCCTTTACATGGTGCAAAAAATCATGCTGATGAGTGAATGTTACAGGAGGCTGAAGATGTCGTACATGATCACGGGCCTTGCAAAGGTTTGCCGCTGAGCGTAGCAGCGTTTGCGCGTCGTTCAGCGATATCCGGCCAACGTTATCCGATGCGCTTGGCTGCGAGATAAATTCGACGCCTGAAAGCACTCAAATCATGACAATTAAAGCTTCGGCCGGCTCTGCCGCGTCGATCAATCTCTACTTTGGTTCAAATTCCTGGATCGAAGGAGCCGCACTTGCGCAAATCAACCAGGTGGCGCAAATGCCCGGCATCCTGGCGGTTGCGGCAATGCCGGATCTCTGTCCCGGCAAATATGGTCCCGTTGGTTGCGCGATTTTATCTGAGATGGTTCACCCGCTATTGGTCGGCTCCGACATCGGCTGCGGCATGGGTTTGTTTCAGCTTGATGTTAGCCCACGCAAACTGTCTCCGGACAAGGCGGCTGAGAAACTTTCCGTTCTCGAGCCATGCCGGCACGCCGCCGACGATCCGGATTGGATGGCTGAAGCACGTACCACACTTGAGCAACGTGGGTTCCGATCAACACCGTTTGATGCTGCGCTTGGCACCATCGGTGGCGGCAATCACTTTTGTGAGTTGCAGGCGGTCGAAGAGATCGTCAATGCGGAAGCAGCCGCTCAAGCCGGGCTCGACCCATCGCGCGTTTATGCACTGGTGCATTCAGGTTCGCGCGGTCTCGGCCATGCAATCCTGACCGAATTGCTAGCCGGTGACGACGACGCTTTGGTGGCAGACAGCGAGGCGGCGCAGCGTTACATGACCGTCCACGACGAGGCTGTTAGCTGGGCGGAGGCCAACCGTACGCTGATTGCTGAAAGAGCGGCCCGTGCGCTCAGGTCAGACCTGACATGTGTGATCGATCAGCCGCATAATTTCCTTGAGCATCAGCAAGGCCATTTTCTTCATCGCAAGGGCGCGGCGCCGTCTGATCGGGGCCTGGTGCCGGTTCCCGGCTCACGCGGAACGTTGTCTTATCTTGTGCGGCCATTGCCAACGCAACCGGGAGCGTTAAAGTCTCTCGCCCATGGGGCAGGCCGCAAGCACGATCGCCAGTCGATGCACGGGCGGGCAGGTGTGACAAGGTCAGAGCGCGCGGGGCTGGAGCGCAATCCATTCGGCGGGCGCGTTGTCTGCAGCGAACGTGATTTGTTGATCGAAGAAGCGCCACAAGCTTACAAAGCGATTAGCCAGGTTATCGGTGATCTCGCCGATCATGGGCTTGCCGAGGTGATTGCCACCTTCCGGCCGCTGGTGACCTTCAAGACGGCACGCCCGGCACATGACGCCAAACGCGCCGATCACCGCGAGCGCCGCAAGGCCAGACGGCACCGTGAACGGGAGCGCCGCTGATGACACGCCTTGTTCTTACAAGCGGGCGCGGCCCGGCGGAATGCCGGATCGCGCTCGCCGGCATTCTTGGGCGTATGGTCCAGGAAGCCGAAACGCTTGGCATAACCCTCGACATCGCTGAGGGGCATGCGCCTGACAAGCATGGCCCTGCCTCAGCGATCGTGATTGTCAACGCCAGCGCAGCGGAGGCGCAGCATTTCGCCGGGCGTTGGGCCGGCACACTGCTATGGGTGTGTCCAAGTCCCGTCCGGCCGACGCACCGACGCAAGAACTGGTTCGTTGGCTGCACGTTGTTCGAGGAAGATCTGGCTGTGGCGCCAGGCAAACTGTCGGAAACGGATGTCGCATTTGAGACGCTGCGCGCAGGTGGCCCTGGCGGCCAGCATCAGAACACAACCGAAAGCGCGGTGCGAGCAACGCACCGCCCCAGCCAACTCTCGGTGGTTGTTCGCCAGGAACGTTCCCAGCATCGCAATAAAGCCATCGCCCTTGCACGTTTGCAGGCGTTATTGGAGGCATCTCAATCCTTAGCTGAAAGGCAAGACCGCAAGCAGGTTCAGGCAGCCCACGACGCTCTGGAACGCGGCGCTCCTGTCCGGACGTTTCGGGGAAGGAAGTTCAAGGAGAGCCTGCCTTGATTGCAACTCATCTTATGCGGAGGGGCATTCAAGCATTCGTATTCAGTAGCAAGGCAGTTTGATGCTTATCACATTCTCTGTTTCAGGATATCGGTCGCTGCGCGATCTGGTTGTCCCCCTTAATAAGTTGACGTTGGTAACAGGGCCGAACGGCAGCGGCAAAAGCAGCCTCTACCGGGCGCTCCGTTTATTATCGCAAGTCGCACAGGGCAGTGCAATTCCCGCGCTTGCACGGGAAGGCGGGCTACAGTCCACGCTGTGGGCAGGACCGGAGGTTGTTTCGCGCCGCATGAAGGCGGGAGAGGTTCTTGTCCAAGGCACAGTCCGCCAGAAATCTGTATCATTAAAGCTTGGATTTGCCGATAAGGACTATGGCTATGCGATTGATTTGGGTCTGCCGCTGATGTCGGCGTCTGCGTTCGCACTCGATCCGGAAATCAAGTGCGAAGCAGTATGGATCGGAGAAATACTCAAACGAAGGAACGCATTAGCGTATCGATCTGGGCCAAATGTCCGCGTCATGTCAGAAGATGGTAGTCTCAAGACGGTGCTGACCAATCTCGCATCGTTTGACAGCATGATGACGCATGCTGCCAATCCAGAAAACATGCTGGAATTGCTGGTCATGCGGGAGCGAATGAAGGCATGGCGTTTCTACGATCATTTCCGTACTGACGCAGACGCCCCTGCGCGCCGTCCACAAATCGGGACACGAACCCCGGTATTGGCGTCTGACGGCCATGATCTGCCATCTGCAATTCAGACGATTCTGGAAATCGGCGATGGCGAGAAACTTGCGGCAAGTATCGATGATGCATTTCCTGGAAGCGAACTCGCCGTTTCTCAAACCGATGGCTTATTCGAATTGAGCATGAGCCAGAAAGGATTGCTCAGGCCGTTGCGAACAGCAGAACTGTCAGACGGCACGTTGCGGTATTTGTTGTTGGTTGCTGCGCTTCTCAGCCCAAGACCGCCATCTCTGCTCGTGCTGAACGAACCGGAAACGAGCTTACATAGCGATCTTTTGCCGGCGCTCAGCCGCCTCATTGTGTTGGCTTCAAAGCATTCTCAGGTTCTCGTCGTGTCTCATGCACAAACCATAGTCGACACGCTGTCCAGGGTTGAGGACTGCCTTGTTCTGCATTTGCATAAGACACTCGGCGAAACGCAGGCTGATGAAATTTGCCACCCTGCATGGAACTGGCCAAAGCGTTAAATCACCATGGCATAAGTCTCATTCGTGCGTAAATTGAGCTTAGCCGGTTATTCGCTTTCAGCGCTAATCAGACCTGGCCGCAGTCAGAAACATCCGCTTGCAACTTAGCATATGGGTTAGTTTGAAATATCAGCTTTGGGTTCAACTTGGTTAGTAGCTGTGAATAATAGCGAAGTTTCATGTGCGCAGAATTTGGTGAGCAGCGGTGTGAAAGCTCACGTTGGCAGCAATATCCGAGAAGCTGCCGTTGCGAGCTTTAGCATTGACCGCGTCGTCACGAGCTGCGATTGTATCCGTAATTGATGATGATTCGGTTATGATCGAAGTGCTCGAAATTCTTCTTCGAGCACATATTGCACATATTAGGCGCTACTTGATAATCACTTACAGTGGAAACTCTGACCATGTCTGAGAGACTTGTATTTTACACAAACCCGATGTCGCGCGGGCGGACGACTCGCTGGATGCTTGAGGAAATCGCGGTCCCCTACGAAACTGAAGTGCTGACCTACGGTGGGACTATGAAGTCGCCGGATTACTTAGCCATTAATCCAATGGGAAAGGTTCCGGCGATCAAGCATGGCGATACAGTCGTCACGGAGTGCGCTGCGATTATTGCTTATCTCGCGGACGCGTTCCCCGAAGCAGGTTTGGCACCAGCGGTCGATGATCCGAGGCGCGGTGCCTACTACCGATGGCTATTCTTTGGTGCAGGTTGCGTGGAGGGTGCCGCAAGCGCTGCGACCATAGGCATTAAAGAGCTTGACGAGCGCCAGCGGGCGATGGCCGGTTTCGGCTCTGTGCAACAGGTTATCGACACGCTAGACAATGCACTGTCACATCCACAACCTTATTTGACTGGCGATATGTTCACAGCTGCGGATCTTTACATCGGTTCGCAGCTTGCTTGGTTAACTAGTTATGGAGTATTCGAAAAGCGCGCCTCTTTTGTTAGCTACATTGAGCGGACCACATCGCGCGAGGCCGCAAAGCTAGCCAACCAAATCGATGAAGAACTCATTGCACAGAATCCTGAGCTACTTCCCGAAGGCATGGGTGAGGGTTCCTGACCGGGAGGCCGTTGTCCTGAAGTGAAATTCAATTCAAGACTTGAACACGTGCAATGCGCCTTAAGAGATATTATGCCAGGCCGCAAAATCCGTGACTCGATTTAATTGATTGCATGGCAGCTCCACAATAAGGTCTTCGGTTTATATGGAGCAGCATTTTTTGCGGCTTGGTTTTATCTGTCGAACTCTCAGTATCGGAGAGCGCTTTCCACGCGCTCCAGGCTTTGTGACCATCCGATGTTTGCGAGCATTCTATAGTCTGCCGCAAGGCCGGTCTGGCGAAGAATGAGTTTTGTCCCGTTGCCGCTGACCTCAAAGTTGATTTCAACATGCGATGGTTGGCTTGGTGCTTCGATATTTTGCGGCATATCTGCGGTGCAGTGCTCTACAACCTCAAATGCGAGATGATGCGGGCGATCAAATCTTGTATAGGTGCCGCACATTAAACAGGATGCGCCCGAGGGTCCTGTCATTTCAAAGACAAATTTGCCGCCGACGGCCGCGTTCAACTCGATGACCTTCGTACGGTAGCCGTGAGGACCCCACCATTCTTCAATGAGTGGCGGTGTGGTCCAGGCATCGAACGCGTCTTCCAGGGGCACAGGCAAGAAATGATGCAACTCCAAAGCTTCGTCAGATTGTTTGATCATCGCTTTTTCCTTGCAATTGCGCTATCCAGACGCTCGAAGGAACCGATCCAGAACTTGCGATAATCTTCAAGCCAATCGCTTAACTCGCGCAACGGCTCAGCTGACAAAGAACACACGCGCTTTTGTCCTTCACGCCGGCGTTCAATGAGGTTGGCATTCGCCAGAACGTCAAGGTGTCGCGAAATTGCTGATTGGGTGAGGTCAAACTCTTTGACGACTTCTCCAACCGAGCGTTCTCTTTCGGCAAGAAGACCAACGATGGCGCGCCGTGTTGGGTCTGACAGGGCTGAAAGTGTTGCATCCAACATAAATCACCTCTTGCTCATATGTTGATGTTTTAATATCATAAAAACCTTGATAGCGGCAAGGCAGAAGATACAAGGGTGATTTCGATGAAAGAAACAAGCTTTCGAGACGACGGGTTGACACTTGAAATCACCTGCATTGTCGATGCGCCGCGGACCATGGTTTGGCGGTGTTGGACGGAGGCGGAACTGTTCAGGCAATGGTTTTGTCCGAAACCCTGGATGGTTACTGAGGCCGATTTCAAACTACAACCCGGTGGTCGCATGAACACCATCATGCAGGGGCCAGATGGAACGCGTGTCGAGAACAGTGGTGTGTGGCTTGAAATCGAGCAGGGCCGGCGTTTAACGTTCACAGACGCATACTCGGAAGGTTTTATCCCGAACGCATCATCGTTCATAACCAGTTATGTTGAGCTCTCGGACCGACCGGGCCAGCAAACAGAAATGGTCTGGGGGGCGCGCCACAGCAACGATACCGACAAACAAAAGCATCTTGCGATGGGCTTTCAGCAGGGTTGGTCTGCCGCGACGGGGCAACTCGAAGACCTCGCTCAATCTCTCGGCAAGGACATCAATGTAGCGCTGATCGAGTTCAAATCGAAAACAAGAACCTGTTTATGGTTCGATAAGGGTGGTCAAAAGGCGGCTGAATTTTATGTGTCGCTATTGCCTGGCAGCAGTATCGACAATGTTCTGCCGCATGGGCAGCCGGATGATCCAATGATCGTCGAATTCACGTTGGCAGGCGCCCCTATGATGATCTTGACCGCTGGTCCGCATTATAAACTGTCACCTGCGGCCTCAATTGCCGTTTTGGCCAGGGATCAGTCCGAAAACGATAAGCTCTGGGCTCAGCTTCTGGCAGATGGCGGCCAAGAAGGCAGGTGCGGGTGGCTGACTGATCGGTTCGGTGTGTCTTGGCAAATTGTGCCGGAAGCCCTTCCACGTTTGCTCGCGCACCCTGATGCCAACGCTGCAGACCGCGTGAAAGCTGCTATGATGCAGATGAAGAAAATCGACATTATCACGCTTGAGACGGTGTTTGCAGAAGAAGGCGGCGCATGAAAAGAACAGCTGTTTGTTCCTGCGGCCAGTTGCAAATTGAGGTCGACGGCGAGCCGGAAAGCGTTGGAATTTGTCACTGCTTCGAGTGTCAGCGCCGCACTGGCAGTGTGTTTGCGACGCTAGCTGCTTTCCGCGCGCCCTATAGAATTAACGGTACAAGTAAGGCTCACCGGCGCACCGGTGACGAGGGTGCAATTTTTACGTTTCACTTCTGCCCTGAGTGTGGCACGAACCTGTTCCATACCGAAATCGGTTGTGAGGATAAGAGCGTTGGAGTGGCGGTCGGCTGTTTCGCTGATCCGGATTTTCCGCCGCCAACCGACTCGGTTTATGATTCCCGCCGGCATAAGTGGGTCCAGATTCGCGACGGAATAAGGCGGCATGCCAAAGATCCAGATTAGAACCGACAGCAAAGGAGTACGATTATGACCTACCTAGATGGCGCGATTTACGCCGTACCAACCAACAGAAAGGAAGAGTATCGCGAACATTCACAGCATATAGCAAAACTCTTCAAGGAATATGGTGCGCTTAAGGTCGTGGATTGCTGGGGCGTTGACGTTCCTGAGGGCGAACTGACCTCGATGCCGATGGCGGTGAAGTGCCAGGCGAATGAGACCGTTTGCTTTTCCTGGATCACCTGGCCGTCCCAAGAAGTACAGAAAGAGGCCTGGGAGAAAATCATGCAGGATGAGCGCATGCATAAGATGGGGATGCCGTTCGATGGCAAGCGCATGATCTTCGGCGGTTTCGAAGTGATTTCAGAAGCATGAACCAAGGCAGTAGCCTACCTGAAGAATTTATGATTGCCCGGTTATGATAATTGATACTGAAAACTACTTCACTAAAGGATGTGGCCGCTGCAACCGTTTTGCGACGCCAGATTGTTCAGTATGGCTTTTGGAACGTGGGTTAAACGATCTTCACAAAACATGTCTTGATGCTGGTTTGGCTGAGACGGTAAAAGCGCCCGTATCGCGAAATTCCATGCCTAAATCCTTGCAGGAAAGGGGCGACAGAGCGGTAAATTGATATTTCCTTGATCTGCGGTGTCCTGCAAACGTGCGCACTGGACTGATTGAGATAGAAAGCAAGGAGAATTTGATGCCCAGTACAGTATTTCCAACATTGCGCTATCGCAACGCTGCAAAAATGATCAATTGGTTATGTGATGTCATAGGTTTTCAGTGTCAGCTTGTTGTCAATGATGAGGATGGAAATATCGTGCATGCGCAACTTACTCTCGGCACTGGTATGATAATGATCGGCAGTGAGCGTGACGACGAGTTCAGCATGCTGCAGAAAATCCCAGCGGTACTGGGCGGTACGACCCAGAGCGCCTATGTCGTTGTGAAGGATGCCGACGCAGTATACGCCAGAGCCAGAAAAGCTGATGCTGATATCGTAGTGGAGATCAAAGACGAGGATTATGGCGGACGCGGGTTTTCTGTGCGCGATCCAGAGTATCATTTGTGGAATGTTGGAACATATAATCCCTGGAAGGATATGGGAGGCGACTGAACCAAAAGTGCCAGGAAGTGATAATTAGGATCGAAAAACCATGTTTTTGCAAAAATTGCCACTTGAGTTCCTGTGGCGCAGGTCCGTACCATTATAACTGTCCGCTTACGGAAGCGTAGTAATCGTATATTTTTTGATCTACAACAAACTTTTCTCTCCCGCCAAACGTCGGCTAAATGAGATTAAGAAACATCGACATTGTGAGCCATGCCGCATCACAATAGCGCTGTCAAAGCGTATTGTCCTCGATGTCGACGCCACCGATGATCCGCTGCATGGTGAACAGGAAGGCCTCCGCCTGTTCGATGCTGCATTAGAGCGTGTGGTCAGTGCCTTACGCCTCGACTATCATGGCAACCAGCATTTCCAGGCTGTCGGCCTCCTCGCAGGGCTTGTCCCAGCGGATCCGATGGATGCGCGGAAACCGCATGGCAACGCCGGATTTGTGGCGCTTCGAACGATGTACGGAATCAAAAGCCACTTCGAGCACCAGGCTGGCGGCGACAGCGCGTACCGGCCCATACCGCTCCGTTGTGTTATTGCGCACCCAACGGTCCAGCCGCGCAAGTTCGTCTTCCGTAAAACCGGAATAGGCTTTACCAACTGGAACGAGTTCCGCAGCCCCCGTATCACTGGCACGCCAGACCCCGAACGTGTAGTCGGAATAAAATGACGAACGACGTCCCGAGCCGCGTTGGGCGTACATCATTACACAATCCAGCGTTAACGGTGCCCGCTTCCATTTGAACCAGTGGCCTTTCGGGCGCCCTGCCAGATAGGGACTTGCCTTGCGTTTCAGCATCAGACCTTCGATCGCCGCCTCCCTGGTTTTAGACCATATCTCAAGCAGGGTATTCTTGTCCGAAACCGCTATTAATTCAGACAGATCCGTCATACAAAGCCCCGCATTGGCACACTGTAAATCGCCATGCCAATACTCCAATCTCGTGCGGCGCTCCAGCAAACTGCGCTGTCTTAGATCGCAGCCGTTTAATTCGAGCACATCGTAAAACCTGATATGCGCCGGGCTGGCCTCCATAAGTTTTTTTGAGACCGTCTTGCGATTAAGACGTTGTTGCAGCTCTGAGAATGGCGCAACACGACCATCGCGCACGATGAGCAATTCGCCGTCGAGTATCCCCTCAAATTTCAGGTTTTGCTGTAATTCGGGAAAGCTTGCTGTAACATCATCACCGGTGCGCGAATAAAGGCGCGTCACGCCTGCCTTAGCGACAATCTGTACGCGAATGCCATCCCATTTCCATTCAACAAGATAGTCTGCGAGATCAAGCGCTCTCCAATCCGCCTCCTCCAGTGGATGCGCCAGCATCATGGGCCGGAAAACAGGCAGTTGCGAGACATCCGGACGTGCGGCTTTGCCTTCCAGCCACTGAAAGAGCACGGTATAAGGTGGCGTCAGGCCATGCCAGAGTTCCTCGATTTCCGCCACGTCACGATGCCAGGCCTGTGCAACCGCCAGCTTGGCGAGACGTGCAGAAACACCGACACGCAAGGCGCCGGTTAAAAGTTTGAGCAAGGCCCAGCGTCCGGTTGCATCAAGACGGTCGAGCCAGCCAGACAGCACATCGCCTAAGCTGGCACGCTCAACGCTCAAGAGATGTTCGATCACATCGCCAAGCAATAACGGCGCCACGTCGACCTGCTGAGCCTGCGGCCATAATAATGCAACAGTCTCTGCCGTATCGCCAACGTAATCACGCGACAGACGGAACAGCTCGTCATCAACCCGGTTTGCCATCAGATCCTGAAGAGTGCGCCTTACAGGCAGGGAAAACGGCAGCCCGTCGGTCAGCGCCGCCAAAGCCCAGCCGCGGTCGGGATCCGGGACGGCACGAAAATAGCACGCCATAAGCCCCAACTTTGCATTGCGCCGGGGTGTATAGACCAGTCGATCCAATAATTCCGCGAAAGCTCTCATCAGATAGATTGTATTCAATCACAAAGCCGGAATTCGTTTTGGCTCATTTAAAAAATTAACGTCCCGTGCACCGCACTCACTTAGCGTCTTTCCGCATCAAGTTGCACCATAGCCGCTATTTTTGATGTATCGCAAACGTTCTTCAGGCGAAATTTTTCCGATCAGTTTGGCGACACGCTTGCAAATCTTTTCGAGCGTGCGTTTATATGCTTTACGCAGCAGGCGTTTGATCTTGGAAAAGACTTTGTTTTGCTCAATGGGATTGAGGTCAGGTGAATAGGCTGGCAGAAACCAGATCTTTGCGCCGACGCTGCGGATAAGCTTGATGACCCTGGCGCTTTTATGTGAACTGAGATTGTCGAGCATGACGATGTTCCCCTGCTTCAACGTCGGCAGCAGGATTTGCTTGACGTATTCATAGAAGATATCTGCATTAATCGCACCTTTCAGCACCATCGGTGCGGTCAGACCATCCGTTCTTAGCGCGCCAATGAAAGTCATTGTTCCCCGAGTTCCATGGGGCGCATACGCTTTGAGTGGCGCCCCGCTGGCATACCAGCCATGGGTTCGGACCATATTGGTTTTTACTCAGGTTTCATCTAAAAAAATCAAACGCTTAGGGTTAATTATATTTTGCACGCGCTGCTTCCAGACGCAACGGCGGCGCTCAACGTCAGGGCGCTTTTGCTCTTCGGCGAACAGAGTTTTTTTAAAGCTGATAAGGTAATTGCAAAACTCTGAGGCTTTTCCTGACCTGGATTTCAGGCAAGCGCAAGATGCCCGTGATCGCAGACTGCGCCAGAATTTCTTTTTTATTGAGCCTTGCCGGCTTGAGCTGCCCCTCCACCTGATTTGTCTTCGTTGTTTGTGGCAGCAGTGCTTACACTACCAGTCGCGTCATCTGATCCACAGTTAATTAAGGCAAGAACTCCGAACATCAGATGGCGCATGACTTTCTCGTTGCCTTTGACACTGCCCTCTTGCCCCGCTGGCGCGGGTCGTCAAGAGCGTGGAAATATAAAAGGAAATCAATGCCCTGGTCTTTTGTAAGTTCTGGTTCTGGAGCAGCTCGCATATATCTGACCTCAAAGTGCAAATCATTTTTTTGTACCATTGATTCAGAGGTTTATGCTATTGTCATATGCATCTTCACCCGATTGCCCTGTTATGACCTGTCAGAGGGTTGACAAGTTTGCAAATTTAGCTGTAGCAAGGAAGATTAAAGCATCGCCGCCTTAGCTCAGTTGGTTAGAGCGCTAGATTGTGGATCTAGAGGTCCCCCGTTCGAACCGGGGAGGCGGTACCA
>CAWUIN010000070.1:0-15257 GCA_963922535.1 uncultured Hyphomicrobiaceae bacterium
GGCAAGGAAAAAGGCTGCTGCGTTAGCCAAGCCTGCGGCCGATCGTACGAAGAAAGCCGAGGCCAATAAAGCTTCTGCTCCAAAGGCTCCGGCAAGGAAAAAGGCTGCTGCGTTAGCCAAGCCTGCGGCCGATCGTACGAAGAAAATCGAGGCCAATAAAGCTGCTGCTCCAAAGGCTCCGGCAAGGAAAAAGGCTGCCACGCCAGCCAGTCCAGCGGCCTGTATAAAAGAGGCTGAGGCAAATAATATTTCTGCCTCAAAATCTCTGATAAAGAAAAAAACGACTGCGGTTAAACCAAAATTAGCTGCTAAAAAAACATCGGCCGATGTGGCAGCCAAAAAGGTTAAGGTCAAAAAGCCTTCTCTAAAGAAAACTGCACATGGCAAAACTGTGGCCACTCAAAAAGCATCAAAACTGGAAATGTCCGCCTAGTTTTGGGGGATGAAAAAGTGGGACTGGAAACGGAGATTAATGCAGAGAGAAAAAAATATATTTCAACTGAAGGAGTTTATTTATTTAAAAGCCTTCGGTTATTTTATGCGCTAAGCGTATTCAGCGGGGAAATTAAAAAAATTACTCCGCTGAATACAGCATTACATTCAAACGCGTCTTTCGACCATAAGCTTTTTCAATTCCGCGATAGCTTTAGCGGGATTGAGACCTTTTGGGCAGGCTTTCGCGCAATTCATGATTGTATGACAGCGATAAAGCCGGAAAGGATCCTCCAGGTCATCCAGTCGTTCGCCGGTTGCTTCATCGCGCGAATCATTCACCCAGCGATAGGCCTGCAGCAAAGCGGCCGGCCCGAGATAACGGTCGGAATTCCACCAATAGCTAGGGCATGAAGTTGAACAACAGGCACACAGGATGCATTCGTAAAGACCGTCCAGGCCTTCACGATCCTGCCTGCTCTGGCGCCATTCAGTCGGCGGCGTGGGGCTTGATGTCTGAAGCCATGGCTCGATTGAACGGTGTTGCGCATAGAAGTTCGTCATGTCTGGAACAAGGTCCTTGACGATCTTCATATGCGGGAGAGGGTAGATATTTACCTCGCCTTTGACGTCGTCGATCGCTTGCAGACAGGCAAGCCCGTTCTTGCCGCCAATATTCATGGCGCATGAGCCACAGATACCTTCACGGCAGGAGCGGCGGAAAGTGAGTGACGAATCGATGTCTCCCTTGATCTTGATCAAGGCATCAAGAACCATAGGACCGCAATCGTCCAGGTCGATCCAGTAGCTATCAAGGCGGGGATTATGACCGTCTTCAGGGTTCCAGCGATAGATGCGGAATTTTTTCCAGCGCTTGCCTTTTCCTTTCTCATTCCAGGTCTTACCTTTGCTGATTGTAGAATTTTTTGGCAGAGTAAGTTGTACCATTGCCTTGTATCCTTCTTGCCCTTCTGATTACTCGTTGCAAATCTGCCAGATATGTCCTGGATCTGTTGATGTTCACCGCACATTGGACGGTGGGCATTGCTACGCGTTGATGCAATGCAGGATCGCCGTTATTTGAGACGGATGGATATGCTGCCAGAGGATGGCGGCCTGTCCTGTCTACAACGTGCGCGAAACAGAGATGCGTGTGAATATGCTCACGTCGTATTATGCTAAGGCCGCAAGTAAGCCAGAACCAGGGAGACTGCTTACAAGCGGCCGGTGCTGATGCAAGGCAATGATCAGTATACGCGCGCCTTAGGCTCGATATAGCCGATCTCATTGGTCATGGTATATTCATGAACTGGCCTGTAGTCGATCTTAACCGTATGATTGGCATCGTCAGCCCAGGCTAGTGTGTGCTTCATCCAATCCTGGTCATTGCGTTCGCTAAAGTCCTCACGGGCATGGGCGCCACGGCTTTCCTTACGGTTCTCGGCGCTGAACATCGTGACGGCAGCTTGTGAAATCAGATTTTGATATTCAAGCGCTTCGACAAGGTCAGAGTTCCAGATCAGTGAGCGGTCGACGATGCCAAGGTCTTCACTCTGTTGCCAGATATCTGAAACCTTTTCGACACCCTCCTGAAGAACGGAACCATCACGGAATACCGCGCAGTTGTTCTGCATGACGCGCTGCATGGCAAGGCGCAGATTTGATGTCGGTGTGCTGCCTGAAGCGTGGCGTGCCTTGTCAAGGCGTGCCAGTGCAAATTCGTGGGCATCGGCCGGCAGAGGTGGATGCGCAGAACCTGCCTCAACTGTCTCACCGCAGCGCAAGCCGGCGGCGCGGCCAAACACAACCAGGTCTATCAGTGAATTGGAGCCGAGACGGTTGGCGCCGTGAACGGACACGCATGCAGCTTCACCAATCGCCATCAGACCGGGCACCACATGATCCGGATCGCCATTCTTTAGCGTGACAACCTCTCCGTGGAAGTTGGTTGGAATGCCACCCATGTTATAATGAACGGTCGGAATAACCGGAATTGGCTGACGCGTAACATCCACGCCAGCAAATATCTTAGCGCTTTCAGAAATACCAGGCAGGCGTTCGGCAAGCACTTTAGGATCGAGATGATCCAGATGCAGGTGAATATGGTCACTTTCTTTTCCAACGCCGCGGCCCTCGCGTATTTCCATTGTCATGGAGCGTGACACAACGTCGCGCGAGGCGAGGTCCTTAACGCTTGGTGCGTAACGCTCCATGAAGCGTTCACCCTGGCTGTTCGTCAGGTAGCCGCCTTCACCGCGCGAACCTTCGGTGATCAAGACCCCGGCACCGTAAATGCCGGTTGGATGAAACTGGACAAATTCCATGTCCTGGAGGGGCAGGCCGGCACGCAGAACCATTGCATTACCGTCACCAGTGCACGTGTGTGCGGATGTGGCAGAGAAATACGCGCGGCCATAACCGCCGGTTGCCAGCACAGTTTTGTGTGCCCGGAAGCGGTGCACGGTTCCATCGTCAAGATTGAGTGCAACGATGCCGCGGCACGCGCCATCCTGGTCCATCATCAGGTCGATTGCGAAGTACTCGATGAAAAACTCAGCGGAATGGCGGAGCGACTGGCCGTAGAGAGTGTGCAACATGGCATGGCCGGTACGGTCCGCAGCCGCACAAGTACGTTGTGCTGGCGGGCCTTCGCCAAAATCGGTTGTCATACCGCCAAAGGGGCGCTGGTAGATTTTGCCGTCTTCTGTCCGCGAAAATGGAACACCGTAATGCTCAAGTTCGTATACGGCCTGTGGTGCATTGCGGCAAAGATACTCAATCGAGTCCTGATCGCCGAGCCAGTCGGCACCTTTAACGGTGTCGTACATGTGCCAGCGCCAATCGTCCTGGCCCATATTGCCGAGCGAAGCAGCAATGCCGCCTTGTGCGGCAACCGTATGCGAGCGGGTTGGGAATACTTTTGTGACACAGGCTGTTTTCAGACCGGCCTCAGCGGCTCCCAGCGTTGCTCTGAGGCCGGAGCCACCTGCACCAACCACAACTACATCATAGGTATGGTCAACGATTGTGTAAGATTTTCCGTTTCCGTTCGGCGCTGTGGCGCCATTTCCTGTGCCTGCCATGATTACTTAAATCCCGAAGTTTATCTTGAGTATTGCAAAGGCCGATGCCAGACCGACAGCAATCGTGAAAAACGTATTCAACATCAAGAACACGATCTTTCTGCTTTCGGTATGTATGTAGTCTTCGATTATAACCTGCATACCTAAGCGCATGTGATAGATGCCGGAAAAGATCAGCAGAAGTAATGCGATCGCAATCAACGGATTAGCCAGCGCTTCCTTTATGGCGCCGTGGCTTTGTCCGGCAAGGCTGGCAATCAACCCAACCAGAAAGATACCCAGTATGATATTCGCAACCGCAGTGATGCGCTGTTGCCAGAAATGGTCAGCACCTTCTTTTGCAGAACCAAGGTGGCGGACATTTTTCAAAGGTGTACGCATAGACATGATCAGGATACTCCTTCCAAACTACCAGCCATCACCCATATCAATACGGTGCAGGCGAGCGAAGCGATCAATGTAAACCAGCAAAGAAAGTCCACCTGGCTGAGTTGAAAACCACGGCCGGTATCCCAGACCAGATGCCTGATGCCGCCAAACATGTGGTGGAGCAAAGCCCAGGTATAGGCAAGCATGACAAGCCGGCCAAGCAGTGAGCCGAACAATGCGTTGACAAAATCAAACCACTCCGGGCCGCTTGCCGCTGCAATCAGCCAGCAGGCGAGAAGCAATGTGCCGAAATAGAGGGCTACGCCCGTTATACGGTGAATAATTGACATCACCATATTGATTTGCGGTGTGTAGATTTGCAAATGAGGTGAAAGCGGGCGTGCGCTCTCACTGTGGCTTGGTTCGCCGGTAGCCATAATCGAGCTCTCCGTGTGTTTGGGACTTTAATCTTAATCTTTTAACGCGGCATATTGGCGACGGCAATGGGTTGAAGGACGCAGGCGCTCTGTATACTTTAATCCTGTGATCTTCAAACGCCTAAAAAACCTGGATTTTACGGATTTTAATGCATATCGTCGAAAATAGTAGCCGAGTGTCGCAATCCATCGGAATGATCTGTATCAGTGATGCAGATTGGTTGCCCCTTAGGCCTGCAGATTTTGAAAGCGAGTTCGACCGCACCAAACTGGCTGTATTATTTTAGGCCCAAAAGTCTCCCATAAAAATGAAAAAAATTCCAGGGTTTCCTTTTACCGCGATGCCTTTATACTGATGCTATGTTAACCGCGCGTTCACTGATTACCGTTCAATCCGCTTGCATTGCTGATGCTCCTGCCATTGCAGAGGTGGCAAAACTCAGCTGGCATAACGCTTATACTGCCATCATTCCGCATATGCATCTGGACAAGATGATCAAGCGGCGTGGCATGGCTTACTGGCGGCTTGCAATACGTTCGCGTGATGCAGTAAGCGTGCTTCGGTTTGATGGTTCAATCGTTGGTTATGCGATTTGCGGAAACAGTCGCTTTGATCCTAAATATCAGGGCGAGATTTATGAACTCTACATCCTGCCCGAGTACCAGGGCGTGGGCTTGGGAGAATTCCTTTTCGAAGCCTGCCGCCATACTCTGGATGAGCGGAGTATGCGCGGCCTCATAGTCTGGTGTCTTGCGGAAAATACCCAGGCATTTGGCTTTTATAAACGTCGTGGCGGCGTGCGGGTAGCCGAACGTTATGAGGCTTTGGGCGGGGCGCAGCTCGAGAAAATTGCCTTCGCCTGGGACCACTAGTGGTCTGCTGTTCAGCGCAACCAGCTCGCCGCGCACAAAGGATGCCGAAATCTCAGGTTAGGTGTGGGGGCTTGGTGCGAATGAGTTACACGCCAGGTGGAAAAGATATCTTAATCATCTTTATAAATTGGCTGTGCGAGCGAATGGATCGGATTTCAAATTTATTGATAAATCAAGGGATTGTTCGGGTTTTCTGTGCGTTCCAAAGGCGGGTAACGAAAAACCGAGGTAGGATGTTTTCAATTATTTACGATTTAAAGACGGATTGTTGATTTGCATGCGCAGCCTGAGCAGCTATAATGTAGGATTGTACACATCACATAGAAATCATCAAGAATGAAAATTCCACTTTTAATCGTCGCTATCGTCCTGATTTTTTTAGGGCTCATTATTCTGCCAATGCCAATACCGTTCGGCGCGATTATGATCGTTGCGGGGCTGGTTTTACTCATCTACTGCAGCAACACATTTGCCCGTTACATAAAGGGATACCGGCGGCGCCATCCCAATCTGGACGGTTTTATCCGTAAAGGGCAAAATCGGCTTCCGGTATCCTTGCAGGAAATAATCAAACGAACCGAGCCATAAATTGCTATTTTACACTCTTCACTTCACTGTCTCAATGGCTGGTCAGGGACTTAAAAGCGCTCTACCTGTCATTGTCACATCTGGGCGTACAGTCGTACAGTGAAGTTACTCTGGGAAAGTGCTCTTCAGTGAGACCGTAAATCGAGTGTCACGTCCATCACCATCGGATCGTCCTGCGATGTGTGTGCAACAAAACCAAGTTCTTTGCACATTTTCAGCATCGTTGTATTTTCGCGCAGAACCGTTCCATAGATCTCGCAAATGCGTTCGTGCCTTGCATAATTGATGAGGTGCTGCATAAGGCACCAACCAAGGCCGCGCCCTTTGAGATCGGAGCGGACAACAACAGCATATTCGGCCTTTTCGTAGTCCGGATCGGCCAGCAGGCGCACGCTGCCGAGCACAGCGCCAGCCTTTCGGTCTTCACGGTCCTCTGTTGTAAAGGCGAGAAAGGTCATTTCCCGCGCGTAATCAATCTGTGTCACACGCGCGAGTTCTGAGTGGGAAAAGATTCGGGTGCTGGTAAAAAAGCGCAGACGCAAGTCATTGACAGAAAGTCCCTTATAAAACTCTGTAAGCTCGGGTTCATCGGTTGGTCTTACGGGACGTATGGCAATTTTGCCAAGTTCATCGCTGAAGATCTCAGTCTCCCACTCAATCGGATAAGGGCGAATGGACATCGCGCGTCTTGGCGTTCGATCCTCGTCGCCAAGTTTGACGCGGGCATCGAGTGCGATGACGCCGTCTGCGTCGGCCAGCAGGGGATTGATGTCTAATTCCCGGATGCTTGGATGATGGGCCACAAGATAACTTAGTTTGACAAGCGTTGCAGCCAACGTCTCGATATCGGCGGCAGGCCTGTCGCGGTATCCGGCAAGCAAACTGGATACGCGTGTCCTGGCAATCATTTCACGAGCCAGCAGCATATCCAGCGGTGGCAGTGCCGTTGCCACATCGCGCAGTACTTCAACTGCGGTGCCACCGGCGCCAAACATCATCAGCGGGCCAAATGTGTTGTCGACCGACATTCCGGCAATAACTTCAACGGCTTTAGGGCGATAGATCATCGGTTGCACGACAACGCCGAGATTCGGGTCGCCAGCTGCCAGCCGTTGGCCAAGAGCCAGAATTTCAGCGGCGGCAGCCTCTATGCTTTCAGGCGACGTTAAATTGAGCCGTACACCGCCAACGTCCGATTTGTGCGATATGCTTTCCGACGCAATTTTGATCACGCATGCCTGCCCCGATTTGAGAATGGCTTCTCCCAGGCGGCGGGCTTCTTCGGCCGAGTGCGCATAATCAGCTGATGCCGTTGGGATACCGTAACAGGCCAGCAGATGTTTGGCGTCAAGCTCGGATAGCGTGTCAGCTCCTTTTGTCTGCGCGGCCGACAAAATCTCCTGTGCTTTTTCAAGTTGGTCAATCGACACATCGCTGTGTGAAGGCGGCGTGCGCGAGAGCTCAAGTTGGGCTTTGCGATGGCCAACCAGAATGCTGTGTGCGTTGACAGCGGCGGCGGGGGTTTGAAAGGTCGGGATATTAGCTTGAGAGAATTGGTTGCGGGCTTGTGCGCTCGTCGCTTCACCGAGCCAGTTGGTTAGCAGCGGTACCTTGGCGCCTTTGCCGCGTGCAGTCTCGTAAGTTGTAACAATACGTTCGGCGATATCAGCGCTTGAGGCCAACGCAGTCGGGCAGTTGATGGCCAGAATGCACTCGGTCTCCGGAGCTGACATGAGCATGTCGAGAGCCGCCGCATAACGCTCGGCATTGGCATCACCAATAATATCAACTGGATTGGCCTTCGACCAGTTTGCAGGCAGCACACGATCGAGGTTTTCTCGCGTCGCATCCGACAGATCGGTGAGTTCGCCTCCCAGATCGACCAGGCGGTCCGTTGCCAGAATGCCTGCGCCACCGCCATTGGTCAGGATGGTCAGGCGGTCTCCCTTTAAAGCTGGAACGCGGGTCAGAATTTCTGCTGCATCTAATAAATCGTGTAGGGTTTCAACTCGGACGATACCAGCGCGCCTGAATGCGGCACTGTAGGCATGGTCGGCGCCGGCCATTGAGCCTGTGTGCGAAAATGCAGCACGTGCGGCAGCTTCATGGCGGCCGGCCTTGATCGCGACGACCGGCTTGACGCGGGCAGCGCGTCGTGCCGCCGACATGAACTTGGCTGCATGCTTGATGTTTTCCATATACATCAATATGGCACGGGACTGATGGTCGGCTGCCAGATAATCCAGCATGTCACCGAAATCGACGTCAGCCATGTCGCCAAGCGAAAGTACATGAGAAAAGCCGATACTACGACCGGCGGCCCAATCTATTACGGCAAGGATCAGCGCGCCACTTTGCGACAGGAATGCAATATCGCCCTTTGGCGGTGCAATATGTGAAAAACTTGCATTGAGCCCGGCCTGTGGTAACATCAAACCGAGGCAGTTAGGCCCCTGAATACGCATTGTGACGGACTGGCCGGCGGACAGCATTTGCTGGCTTTGATCTTTGTCAAGACCAGCGGTAATGACAACGGCTGCGCGTGTCCCGCGGGCGGCAAGGTCTGCTACAGCGCGTGCAACATGCTGTGGCGGAATGGCGATAATGCCTAAATCCGGTGCCTGCGGCAGATCGGCGATGGTTGGGCAGGCCTTGCAGCCAGAAATTTTTCGGCGACCTAAAAAGCCCTTTGCTTTTGGGTTAACGGGCCACACGGGACCGGAAAAACCGCCTTCCAGAATATTGTCGGTCAAAACCTTGCCAACACTACCCTCACGCGCGCTTGCACCAATGATGGCAACCGATTTTGGTGCGAGAAGATAGTCCAGATTCCGGATGGTCATTGATGCCACCTCTTATTAGATCTGTTTAAGGGGATTTGTTGAATTGTCTGTTACCTTCAAGGTCGGGCCACCATGGGGGCCACCATGGCAGCGCCAGCTTCGATGCATCAGCCCATACACGTCAGGTTTAAATGTCTTTGCCAGCCAACACTTCGATATCACCAGAGCATCGATTTGCTCAGTGCGATGCTGAGGCTTGATACATTCATTGGCATGATTGTGTTTTTCTGCAATTTCACCGAGGCGGTAAGCCGAATAAAGGCCGATCAGCAAAAGTATGAAATTGAAGGCCGGTGTCTGCGCCAGAATATTGGAAAGAAGTTCAAAGTTCCAGATTTGTTTGGCAAGTACCAGGCCGCTCAGTCCCGCGTTCGCCAGAACGACACTAATCAATACCAGCCGCGTTATACGCATCCCAGTATCTCCCCACAAATATCGAGCGCTTGCAGTATAGTGGTCTGTATTTCGACCAATCCGATACTATCTGTGCTCGCAGCAATCTGCCAAAGCTTTAAGCAAGGTTAAGGCAGCCAATTGAAAGCTTGTCAGTATCCCGCCAATTGCAATCCGAGATTAAAGGGGAGCAGCTACATGCACATTGCAACCAAGGCTGACTTCGCAGATCTACTGATATACCTCAGTCATTAACCCTATCCTGACGTCAGGCACAAGACAAAACTTGATACATCAACTGCCTCAGTAGGATTAGTAGCCATAACTTAAAGCTTTCCAGTGAACTCAGTTCGGCTGACTTTTCGTGAATGCCCTCTTTATGCGCGTATTCAACCATTTTTTGTAATTGAGGGTTGTTTTCAAGATCGTTTGTCATGGGCCCTTACCCTCAAAAATTCCAAATATTTGAATTTAAAAGCTTGCTCATGTTCTATTGTATTTCCGTATCAAAGTGCATGCACATCACCCGGACCGGAAGTTGAAATTACAAGATCTCTATCATGCAGGCTTAGCCTATCAACGGTCTGAGAGCAAATACTGTTTTGCTCATTCGTTGGCGTCATGATAAGCTACGACCGATAAATTTCCTGGCTATCTGAGCGGGCGCGGCCAAAGGACTTCATCGAAATCAAGTCGCAAGATTGTCATCAAAGCCGTGCAAATAGTATTGTGAAGCTTTAATCGTGAAGTTATTGGAGGGCATGGTGAGATTTGTTTTGATTATTTTATCGATTTGTTTTTCGTTGCCTGTCAAAGTTGCGCAGTCTGCCGAGTTCAAGGTGGAATCAAGGGTCGACGCGGTGACGGTGTTCCCGCGTGGGGCCGAAGTGGCACGTGTTGCAAACGTTCAGCTTGCACAAGGCGCGCACGTCATCATTTTATCGGATCTGCCGGCTGAGGCCGATCTCAATTCCATTCGTGTCGAGGGCAAGGCAACGGGTGTGCTTGAGGTCGGTGCGGTCGATACACGGCGTATCCAGGTTTTACACCAGGATAGCGAGGCGCAAAAATCACTGCGCCGGCAAATTGAAAATGACATCGAGCGCGAAAGCGATCATCTCGATGCGTTGAAGGCGGAAATCGAAGTGATGGCAACGCAGAAGCGCTACATTGAAAATCTGGCAGCGCTGCCGACAACCGGTGCCTCGTATTCCGGCAGTTCGCAGGCGCGTCCTAAGGAAGACTGGGTCCAGCTTCTCGCCTTGATCGGTATAAGTCTGACAAATGTCAACAAGTCCATGCTTGAGCACCGTATTGAAATGCGCGAAGTTAACCGGCGCATCCAAGATTTGCGAAAGAAGCTGGCTGCACTGGCACCGCGACAGGTGCAGCGTAGCGAAGCCAAGGTCAACGTTATCGCACGTGAAGACCTGACGGCCGATTTGGTTGTTCGTTATCAGGTGAGCGATGCGCGCTGGCAACCGTTTTACGACGCCCGCCTTGAAACCGGCTCGCGCAATGTTCCTTCCAAGCTGGTTTTGACGCGGCGCGCTTCGATTGTCCAAAGAACCGGAGAGAAATGGCAAAATGCGACCCTTGCGCTGTCAACGGCACGGCCGAGTGGGCGCAGCGGGGCGCCCGAACTCCATCCAGTAACTGTAGATTTTCTCGATCCGCCGCAGCCTGCAGCGGCGCCCCCTAATATGGAAATGGAAAAGAGCATAGCTTCAGATGCGGTGACCTTGGGCAACACACGGACAATGCGCGCGAAAGTGCCGGCACGCCGCCCTGCGGCCTTGCGCGAAAGCGAGATTGAGGCGGACATCGGCGGGTATCAGGCCTTGTTTAAGGTTCCAGGCCGTGTCACAATTAACAATACCGGCGAAGCCAGGCGGGTGAAAATTGAGACGATTTCTCTGGAACCTTCATTGTTGGTACGCTCGGTTCCGAAATTTGACGCGCGCGGCTATCTGTACGCCAGGATGACATTGCCAAAAGGTGTGGCGCCCATACTGCCCGGCCAGGCCATGTTGTTCAGGGATAAGACGTTTGTCGGCAAAGGTAATATGCCGCAACTGGCAGGCGGTGAACAGCACGAACTTGGGTTTGGGGTAGACGACGCCATTCGGGTAAAATATACTAAGATTGCTGAATCTCGTGGTGAGAGCGGAATTATCTCATCGTCGCGCACGGATCAGAGAAAATTCAAGATTTCCATCAAAAATTTGCATGAGCGGCCGATTGCGTATTCTATCCTCGATCAGCGCCCGGAGTCGCTGAACGAAGATATAAAGGTGGAGCTGGCAGGGCTTACGAAACCAACCGAGCAAAACTTTGAAGATCGCCGCGGCGTGGTTGCATGGCAAGGCAAGCTTGCGCCGGATCAGGAATATGAGATCGATTTTGGTTACATTGTAACCTGGCCGGCCGATAAAAAAATCCGTTACGGCCGCTGACACATTTCAGGAATTGTGCCTGGCTGGAAAGTATAACCGGCTTAACGTGTTAGCGATTGTATGACAATTGCACGTTACTGCGCTATAGATGGATTCCCCGGCATTGAAGCCGGGGTTTCTTTTTGAGCTTAATGGGAAGTTTGTATGGCGAATGTCGTTGTCGTTGGTGCGCAGTGGGGCGATGAAGGTAAAGGTAAAATTGTTGACTGGTTGTCGGAACGTGCTGATGTTGTCGTGCGTTTTCAGGGCGGTCACAACGCAGGCCATACGCTGGTTATCGGTGATCAGGTTTACAAACTTTCGCTGCTGCCATCTGGCGTCGTAAGGCCCAGCAAGCTTGGCGTTATTGGTAATGGCGTCGTGGTTGATCCGTGGGCGCTTGTCAGCGAGATCGAGGTCTTGCGCGGCCAGGGCGTGAGCGTCAGCCGTGCCAATTTACGAATAGCAGAGAACGCAACGCTGATACTGCCCCTGCATCGGGATCTGGATGTCATACGCGAGGAAGCCGCCGGCACCGGTAAAATTGGCACGACCGGCCGTGGGATTGGACCAGCCTACGAGGATAAGGTCGGGCGCCGCGCCATTCGCGTTCAGGATCTTAAAAACCTAGACATACTTGGCGCCAAGGTGGACCGTATTCTTGTGCACCACAATGCGTTGCGCCGCGGTTTAGGTAAGCCTGAGCTGAGCGGCGATATCCTTATGGCAGAACTTAAGGAGGTTGCACCGAAGATTCTGCCTTACATGGACGTAACCTGGGATCTTCTCGATCATATGCGCCGCACCGGCAAGCGCATTCTGTTTGAGGGCGCGCAAGGGGCGCTGCTCGACATCGACCATGGGACTTACCCGTTTGTGACGTCGTCTAATACGGTTGCCGCCCAGGCTGCAACCGGTTCCGGCGTTGGACCGAGCGCAGTGGGTAATGTCCTTGGCATTGCAAAAGCTTACACAACCCGGGTTGGGTCCGGACCGTTTCCGACCGAACTTGACGATGAGATCGGTCAGCTGATCGGCGAGAGAGGCAGGGAATTTGGCGTTGTGACCGGGCGTAAGCGCCGTTGCGGCTGGTTTGACGCTACGCTTGTGCGCCAGATGATCAAGGTGTGCGGTATTACCGGCATTGCACTCACCAAGCTGGATGTGCTGGATGGTTTTCCGGAGATCAAAATCAGCATCGGTTATCACCTGGATGGCGAGCGCATCGATCGTCTGCCTGCGGGTCATAACGCTCAGGAGCGGGTGGTGCCGATTTATGAGACCCTTGAGGGGTGGAATAAGACAACGCGCGGTGCACGGACTTGGGCCGAGCTGCCGTCGCAGGCCATCAAATATGTCCGTCACATTGAGGAATTGATTGAGTGTCCGGTGACGCTTTTGTCAACCAGCCCGGAGCGTGACGATACTATACTGGTGCGCGATCCATTCGAAGATTAGGGATTATGGCCCCTCCACTGCTCACACTTAAAGATGTCCGTCTAACATTTGGTGGGACTCCCCTGCTGACGGGCGCCGAACTGCAGGTCGGTGTCGGCGACCGTATTGGTCTTGTCGGTCGCAACGGCTCAGGCAAATCGACGTTTCTGAAAATCGCCGCCGGGATTGTTATGCCGGATGACGGTGAGCGCTTCGTGCAGCCGGGCCTCAGAGTTGAGTATCTGCCGCAGGAGCCGGATTTGAGCGCCTACGCAACTGTGCTTGAATATGCCGAAGGCGCGTTTTCTGAAAGCGAAGATCCTTACCGTGCGCGGCTGCTGCTCAACGAACTCGGCCTTGATGGGGCCGAGAAGACGGCGCATTTATCCGGCGGCGAAGGGCGGCGTGCGGCATTGGCGCGTGCCCTGGCTCCGGAGCCGGATCTGTTGCTCCTGGATGAGCCGACCAATCATCTCGACCTGCCGGCGATTGAATGGCTCGAACGTGAGCTTGCCGCCATACGCTCAGCAATTATTCTTATCAGCCATGACCGGCGCTTTCTGGAAAAGCTCACACGCACAACCGTATGGCTGGATCGTGGTCAATCCCGTGAGCTGGACAAAGGCTTTGCTGCGTTTGAGGACTGGCGCGATGAAGTGTTGGAGCAGGAGGAAATAGAAAGCCACAAGCTTGATCGCAAGATCGCCCGTGAAGAGCAATGGATGCACGGTGGCGTGTCAGGGCGTCGTAAACGCAACGTGCGGCGGGTTGCTGAACTGGCCAGCTTGCGTGAGAACCGCGGGCAAGCACGGCGCCAAGTTGGCAGCGTATCCATGGAGGCGTCTGAGGCCGGTATATCGGGTAAGCTGGTGGCGGAAGCCGAGGAATTAAATAAGGCGTTCGGCGCGCATGTCATCGTCAAGGACTTTTCGCTGCGCATCGCCCGTGGTGACCGGGTGGGGCTGATTGGCCCCAATGGCGCCGGCAAGACGACGTTGCTCAAACTGCTGATGGGTGAGATGGCGGCAGACAGTGGCAGCGTGCGTCTGGGCAGCAATCTCGAAATCGTCACGCTGGATCAGAACCGTGAGGCGCTCAATCCGGAGGAGACGCTGGCTCACGCATTGACCGGTGGGCGCGGCGATATGGTGACCATTAACGGCCAGGCGCGGCATGTGGCCAGTTATATGAAGGACTTTCTCTTTCTGCCGGAGCAGGTGCGCAGTCCGCTCAAGGTGCTGTCTGGAGGGGAGCGGGCACGGGTGCTGCTGGCACGGGCGCTGGCAAAGCCATCCAACCTGCTGGTGCTCGATGAGCCAACGAACGATCTCGATCTCGAAACGCTCGATCTCTTGCAGGAACTGATTGCAGATTATGCGGGCACGGTTATCCTGGTCAGTCATGATCGCGATTTTCTCGATCGTACAGTCACCAGCGTGGTGATGGCGGAGGGGGGCGGCCAGTGGACAGAGTATGCCGGCGGGTATTCCGATATGCTGGCGCAGCGCGGGAAAGGTGTCGGCAAACGCAGTGCTGGGGCACTGGGGAAGGCTTTACCAAACAAAGCTTCTCCAAACGTACGCGGGCAGTCTCCGGAGGAAAAAAAGGAGCAGGCGGTCCGCTCTGCGCGCAAGCTTTCCTTCAAGGACAAGCATGCGCTTGAGCAACTGCCAAAGAAAATGGAGCAACTGACCAATGAGGTCAGCCAAATCGAACAGCAGCTGGCCGATCCGGACTTGTTCTCCAAAACGCCCGAACGCTTTAAAGAGCTGTCAGAACGCCTGACGGCTGCCCAGGCGGAGCTTGAAGAGGCCGAAGAAAAGTGGCTTGAGCTTGAGATGAAGCGCGAAGAGCTTGAAGGGTGATGTTATGGTACGGCACCGTTTGTTGGCAGGGTATTTTGCCCGCTTCATCCACAATGCAAACCGCTGTAAATTTGCCACCGGCGTCCAATCTTGCGAAAAACTTCATTGCTGCTCTCCATTCGTCTCCAGCGAATCACCTGCGAAAGGATCTCATCTTTCGCCGGGGAGCAGCAACCTCATGTACGGTATGTATTAGGTCAGCAGGTGTCAGCTACGAAGGTCGCCAGGATTCTTTAGGCCATCGATTGGCACGGATGACAACGCACTATTCTGCTGCAGGATTGCATAATCTGATTGCAATGGCAGAACGTGTTGTAGAGACGTCAGCGAGTGACAGTGTATTATTGGTCGTGTTGAAGCGCCGTGCGAATTGTAAAAAGTCCGGCAAAACTTTGGAAAAAGCAGTCTCGGACATGACTGCAAACTTGTCTAAGTCCTTGAAATCATTGGTAGCGGAGGAGGGACTTGAACCCCCGACACGCGGATTATGATTCCGCTGCTC
>CAWUIN010000071.1:0-14816 GCA_963922535.1 uncultured Hyphomicrobiaceae bacterium
AAACGGTGTTAAGATACCGCGAAATCTCTCCAGATTCATTCATACGGGGTCGGCCTCCAAGGCTTGTGGATAACTAAAAAGAAACTGGCGTTAGAATGGTGCTATAGTACCATGATACATCACGCTGCATTGATGGTGACAATCGTACCTTTCATCGTGATGAGATCGAGAAGTATCCGGATGGCGTTGATTTTTTTATGTTGGTCTGCAAGAGTTTCACCAGATTGCCCTGAATGCAGGATTTCGCAATATTGTGGGGCCGTGTACAATCACGTATATGTACAATCACGTATATATTGTGTCGTGGTCCTGAAAGGTATTTTCTTGGTCATCGTAGAACAGGCTCTACGGCGTGTATACGTCGCCATTGCAAATCTGACATGGCCCATGCTTTCCAGCATAACACTTCTGCACACGATACTCTCATATGTCCTGCTTGCCCTGGCCGGCGAAAGTGCGCTTGTTGGCAATCTCGTCGACTATATTTATTACTATGTGACGACAGCGACCACGGTCGGCTATGGTGATCTTTCACCTCAAACGGCTTCCGGCCGGATATGGGCTTTGTTTTTTGTGCTGCCTGGTTCGGTTGCTATTTTTACGGCAACGCTTGGTAAAGCTATTACAGATCTCAGCACAATTTGGAGGCGACGCATGAACGGACTTGGCGACTATAGCGCTTATGAAGGCCATACGATCGTCCTTGGCTGGCAGCCCGTTCGGACCGCGCGTCTCATTGCTCTCCTCAAGGCCGATAATCCAAGCGGCGATCGTATTGTTCTTGTCGCCAAGACACTTGAACAGAACCCGCTACCCGAAGAGATCGATTATGTGCGCGCCGATTTCCTGTCGACGATATCTGCTCTCCATAGAGCTGGCATTGGCTGCGCCGATCGCGTGATTATTCGCGGTGTCGATGACGACGAAACTCTGGCCGCCACTCTCGCCGTTTCATCATTAAAGCCAGGCGCCCACGTTGTAGCGCACTTCGAAGATGAGCGGGCTGCTGAGTTGATCGCACGCCAATGCCCAGAGGTGGAAGCAATCAGCTCTCTTTCCGTCGAACTGCTCGTCAGGGCCTCGCGCGACCCCGGCGCCTCGGAGGTTGCAGACCGCCTCCTGTCGGCCGAAAGTAGTGATACAGCATTCTCCATGGCGCTTCCAAATGATATTGGTTATATGAATTACCTTGATCTCTTCATTGGCCTTAAGCGGCATTATGACGTAACGCTCGTTGGTATTAGTGAAGCTGCGGGGAAAAACGTTGATCTCAATTGCCCAAGCGACCGCTTGCTTGGCGCTGGCGATACTATTTTCTACGTCGCGGATGAAAGGCTATCGCCGGATACAGTCAGCTGGCACGATCTAAAAAAGCAGACATTGTCCGCCAGTCATGGCGAACACGATGCTTTGTCGCAAAGTGCTGGAAGCAAGACGGCAACTGCTCAAAATGAAAAACGGCCTGAATGAGCTGGCAGACAGGAAAGTGTCTGCGTATTTATCGAAACGCGGTGCGATAGCCTGGTAATTCTTGATTTTATTGAAAAACTCTCGATCAGGTTGCGTTCATGGTGAAGACGAAATTTGTTTTCGTGATGTTTTGCGACCTGCCTTCTCTGGGATGACTGGCTGAGTGCCACGATAGCTTTTTTTAAGGGCTGTGTTATGGCTTGATGCTGCAAGGTGAATTATAGCTACATTAAATATATCCATATTGCCGTAAGCACTGGCTCAGGCCTTGCCTAAACTATCATAGGAGATCCTGCGGCTTTGCCCTACTGTGTTCACGCGTCTCCCGACACGGTGCAGAAATGCGCTCCCTTTTTAAGACGTTCCTCGCCGAAGTCGCCAAGTCCGCAAGCCATTTACTTGCTCCAAAGCAGGCTCATTTTTTATTCAGGCCCACTGACCTGAGAAATCCTTGGGCACAAGCAGGATATCCCGGTCGAGAGTGGCGACCTCGCGCCGTCCACACAGCGCCATGGACGTGTCCAGTTCCTTGTGGATCACCTCCAGCGCCTTGGTCACGCCAGCCTCACCCATGGCACCAAGCCCGTAGACAAAGGCGCGCCCGATCATCACACCCTTCGCGCCCATTGCCAGGGCCTTCAGCACGTCCTGGCCCGACCGGATACCGCTGTCGAGATGAACCTCGATCTTATCGCCCACGGCCTCTACGATCGCCTCCAGCGAACGGATTGAGCTTAGCGCCCCGTCAAGCTGCCGTCCGCCGTGGTTAGAGACGACGATTGCGTTGGCACCCACGTTCAGCGCGGCCCTGGCATCCTCAGCATCCAGGATCCCTTTAAGGATGACCGGTCCGTCCCACCAACTGCGGAATTCGCGTATCCGATCCCAGTCCAGCGACGGATCGAACGCCTCGGCCGTCCAGCTGGCCAGCGAGGAGGGGTCCTTCACGCCCTTGGCATGGCCCACGATATTGCCGAAGAACCGGCGTTTGGTCTGCAGCATCTCCAGCCCCCAGGGAACCTTAGTGGCCAGATTGGCCATTGAAGCAAGGGTGAACTTGGGTGGGGCCGAGAGCCCGTTCTTCAGGTCCTTGTGACGCTGGCCCATGATCTGCAGATCGGCGGTAATGACCAGCGTTGTGCATCCAGCATCTTTGGCCCGCGCGAAGAGCCGTTTCATGAAGTCATCGTCCTTGAGCGTATAGACCTGGAACCAGAACGGCTTCTCGGTGTTCTCGGCCACATCTTCGATCGAGCAGATCGACATGGTTGAAAGCGTGAAGGGCACGCCGAATTTTTCGGCAGCGCGGGCAGCCTTGATCTCACCGTCGGCCGATTGCATGCCTAAGAGCCCTACAGGGGCGAGTGCGACGGGCATGGCCACGTCCTCGCCCACCAGCTGGCTCGCGGTGCTGCGCCCGGCCATATCGATCGCGACGCGCTGGCGCAGATAGATCTTGTCGAAATCGCTGCTGTTCTCGCGGAAGGTCTGCTCGGTCCAGCTTCCGGTCTCGGTGTAGTCGTAGAACATGCGCGGCACGCGGCGTTCATAGATTTTCCGGAGGTCTTCGATCTCGGTGATGACGGGCATGGCCACCGCTCCTGCCTTAGTTGATCCGTTTTTATTACTAGTGGTCTGTATCACTTAAAATGTCGGGTTAGGATCACGTATCATGACATTTTAAGTGATACAGACCACTAGCGCGGCGAGAGACTGGCAATACGGGACGCCAGCGGATCAACGCTGCCGAGGCAGGCATCCGCCTATGTCTGTGCGTCAATTTTGTTGCCGCATGCCGATCAGGCGCCAGGCGCGGGCAATGTAGCTTGCATCAAATGTATGACCGCCGGGAAATTTGCAGAATTCCAGCAAACGCCCTTCCGGATTCACGCGTCGCTGGCAGGTAAGATCGCCAGCTGTCAGACTGTTTGCCGTTTCAAATTCGCCGTAGCGCCCATACATCTCGATCGCGCGAATAACGCTACCCTGCGCGGTATTGGCGATCCTGCGCCCCTCGATCGGAACGACACGATCAGAAGTTCCGTGCATATGGATGATACTGGCGGGCGGTGTGGTGCAACGCTCAGGAATTGGCCGCCAGAACGTACCGGCAATCGGTGCAAAACCTGCAAACAGGTGACTGCGATGGCATGCAAGGTTCCAGATCATCATGCCACCGGCTGAAAAGCCGACTGCCATAAGTTGGTCTTTGTCAATGGGAAAGCGCCGGACAACATCATCGATAAGGCGATCAAAATAAACGAGTTCATCAGCACCGTCGATGGTGCTGTGCTGCGGTGCGCCTGGAATTGTCCAGTCTATACCCGCTGATTTTGGAGCAATCAGTGCAATACCAAGGCGTTCGGTGAGCTTTATCAGCTGCTTGTTGCGCATGACCTGCTGCGCAGTTCCACGATATCCATGTGCGTAGACGATTGCCCCTATCAAGGCGCTGCCATCATGGCTGGCCGGCATGCGGATGCGGTAGTGGCGTCCTGCGATCCGGCAATCCGAATTGACGCCGCACGCTTGCACAGACAGGTTGGCAGAACAAATGATTGCCGTTGCTAATCCGACGAAGAGCATAACGCTTTTCTTGATTGATGCCATAGACTTAACCTGTAGATTTATCTAAGTCACACACTACACGACTCTGCATCGTGGAGCCTTCATTTCTAGCCATGGCGCAATTGTATTCAGCGGATCTGTTCTCAGCATTCTGTGCAAATGGTCGAGACTTGTCCGGAACCAAGACTTTTCACAGCATCCGTGCTTCTTGCGTTTGATCTCGCCTCATCCCGTTGTGCTTAGGCGATCTTTGAGGCTCAGGCAATGGCGAATGCGACCAGGCCGCGAAGATCACCGACCAGGCGAGCCCGAGATAGACATGCTGGAAGAAACGCTGCAGACGACGATAGTTGGATGTTATTTGCGTCTCACCCGGCATCTCGTTGGCGAGATGGTTGAGGTTGACCGTGCATCCGCTTGCCATGCCGACGACCATAAGAAATAGTGTCTCAAGACGGCTCTGGCTGAGTTCGATCTGCGAAGATAATTTGCCTGCCAGGGCCGCAATTGCATCGTGGAGAATTATACAATCCTTTTACCAAAAAAGAAACTTCTTAGCTCTCGCTGTTCGCCGTACATTTATACCACCAACTGCACTTTTCCACTCTTATGCGGCGTGTAGTGTGCACTGAGTGTATAACGCCTCCATACGAGTGTGAAGGATCTGGTCAAAGACAAGATAGCCGCACAGAAAGGCGTTATGTCACGAACTCATAACCATCGAGCAAGCTGAAGATCAACCGCCATGAATACAACAACAATGATGGCGACACTGAACGCACGTACTAAATTACCGGCAACAAATAGCCTAATTCTGTGCCAGCGTATTGCCTTTTTAAGCTTTACAAAGTCAGAATCAGACTCGATATCAAATTGTTGTCCTCGAACTGATTCTAAGTGCTCGATCTCGGCACACTTTTCTCTGGATACTATATATTTAGCGTTGGCAACCAATTGATTGGGCCGTGACAAGCATAATAAGAAAAATGTTATGTAAGTCGCAACTAAAGCGATAAAATTGATACCTACATCTAGCCAATCTCCATGTATGAGAGACCGATTGTAATAATAAATAGCACCTTCAGAAATTTCTGTTATTCGTACGCTTGCAGATGCAGCGAGCGAAACAAAAAAAAGATAAATTATCATATACCAGATAAAAATCAACCACAGCCCCGAACCGAACCAACTGAAATCTTTTTGAATTCGATATAAGAAAACATCGCTTGACACATTTTTCGTTTCCAGACCTATCCGCTTTTCCGATTTGACAGAAGAGACAAAAACTAAGCCGTAGAGCAAGAGAACGTGCTCTAACAAAAGCATTAACGTTGGCGGAGGCGCGACCCACTGAAGTTCAAGCGCATCTTTAATGTATTGCAGAGACTTTGCTAATCCTTCAAGAATATTCTCTGCCGGTGTGGAATAAAACTGATAGACATTAACTGCGACTGTCGCAGCAATAATGAAAACAGATCCAATTGATATTAAGCCAGCAGGAATTTTCATTCGATCAGTCCTCTCCCATACCCATTCGGTTAAATCCGGCAGGAACGTTGGAAAGATATAAAAAATCAATAACTTGTGACGATTTCCGCATTGCGCACACCACACGGCTCTGCCTCCGGTGTCTTTCTAAGCCAAATCTGTTAGATCTTTGATGAAAGCCTCAATGGTTTCCGGCAGAGTGTCCCATGCACACATAAGCCGGCATCCATCAGGTGGCAGAAATGTGTAAAATTTCCAGCCTCTTCCACGCAAAGCAGTCTGCACTGGCTCAGATAACTGCGCAAACACAACGTTCGCCTGAACGGGATACATGATATGAATTCCTGGCACAGCCAGAATTTTCGACGCCAAAAGCCTGGCCATAGCATTGGCGTGCTGTGCATTTTTCAGCCAGACATCGTTATCCAGAAGCCCGACCCATCCGGCAGACACCAGACGCATTTTGGAATTGAGCTGGCCTGCCTGCTTCACGCGCCATTCGAATTCCCGATTGAGGGCCGGATCGAAGATCAAAACGCATTCGCCTGCCCCAAGGCCATTCTTTACTCCGCCGAAACACAGGATATCGACACCGGCGCGCCAGCTGAGATCTGCAGGGGCGGCATCGGTTGAGGCGACGGCATTGGCAAAACGCGCACCGTCCATATGCACTTTAAGGCCATTGTCGTGCGCAGCTTTGCACAGCGCTGCGATCTCATCGACGGTATAAACCGTGCCAAATTCGGTTGATTGACTGAGCGACAGTGCCGAAGCTTTAACGTGATGTACACTGCCGGAAAATTCAGCGGTAAGTTTTTCAACCGCCTGCACGGTCAATTTAGCGTCTTTGGTCGCGGCGGTGAGTATTTTGGCGCCACCGCTAAAAAAGCCCGGGGCACCCGCTTCATCCATTTCGATGTGAGAAAAGGCGTGCGCGATCACGGCATTGTAAGACTGTGTCAACTGTGCCAGAGCAAGAGCGTTTGCTGCAGTTCCACTGAAGACAAAATGTACTGCAACATTTGTCTCGAACAGTACCTGTAGCTTTTCAACTGCCTGTGCTGTCCACTCATCGTTGCCATAGCCCATGGCGTGAGCGCCGGCATTAGCCTCGATGACTGCATCCAAAGCTGCCGGGCACATTCCTGCATTGTTGTCAGAGATGAACTGTTGTCTTCTTATCGGTAAATTATTTCTTACGCTCGAAGAAGCCTGCATCATTTCATTCATCTCATTCATCCCGGCTTCTGTCTTATTGCAACACGTGCGTCATTATATCCAAAGGTTCGAATATGCGCCATGATTAGATGGATGTTATGGCGTTATGTACTCATACGCGACGGTTGCGAGGACAAAAGTAAATTGTTTTACTCTTATTGGCTGGAAGTTGAGCTGGCGTTCACTTCACGTTTACCCAAATAACGGCAAATTCCATGCATCTCTGATCTAGTGGTCGCCAGTTGAGCCACATCGGAATCGGTTTAGCGAAATCCGGGCAAAGGCGCCCAAATTTTGTTTCTGCCAGCGTTGCGGCTCACTTATGATACTTGTATCACTGCACTCACCGCGCCTTGGAAGAAATAAAATTTGGACGTCCTAACCCAACATTTTAAGTGATACAGACCACTAGACGCAAGGACATGGTTCGAGCATATTCCAGAGTGAGTTTACGAGAACCGGGCCGGTTTTTGTCAAACCGGCTCTCGTGTGGCTCAACTGACGACACGCCATAAATATGAAATTGAACAATTTTCGAGCCAGGGTACCCAATGACAGCTGAGCCCTCATATCAAACGACAAGCCGGATACTCATCGCCGAGGACGACGACAGCCTGCGCGGCTTTCTTGAAAGAGCGCTTAAACGTGCTGGCTATAGCGTCGTTTCCTACGCGAATGGCTTGGAAGCCTACCAGCACTTGCAGGAAGAGCCTTTTACATTACTTCTGACGGATATCGTTATGCCAGAGATGGACGGCATAGAACTTGCCCGTCTTGCCGGCGAACTAGACCCGCAGTTGAAAATTATGTTTATTACCGGGTTCGCAGCCGTTACTCTTAATACAGAAGTGCCAGCTCTGCAGGATGCCAAAGTGCTCTCCAAACCTTTCCATTTGCGTGATCTTGTTTCAGAGGTTGACCGTCTGCTTGCTAGTGACTTGGATCTCTGATCTGCTGTAAGCGAGCAATAGTGGGCCGAATTGGTTTATACTGTGGGCGCGTCGTCAGTCAGCACACACCCCGGAAATCCTTAAGGGCATATCGAGCGCTCAAGAAAAAAATACTCTTCACAAAAAAACTCTTCATAAGGCATGCCGCGCTATCGCATTACGATTGAATATGATGGAACGCCGTTTGTCGGCTGGCAGATGCAGGTAAATGGCCCTTCAGTGCAGGCGTCACTTGCTGAAGCAATTTTAAGATTTACCAAGGAGCCAGTTCAAATCCAGGGCGCAGGACGCACCGATACCGGTGTGCATGCGCGTGGCCAGACCGCCCACTTCGACCTTGTGCACCCATGGCCGCCAGACAAGATTCGCGATGCAGCGAATTATCACTTGCGCCCATTGCCGATCGCCATTATCGAGTGTACATACGCCTCAGACACGTTTGATGCGCGGTTTAGCGCTACGGCCCGACATTACCTTTACCGCATTTTACAGCGCCGTGCGCCGGCCGTGCTTGAATGTCGGCGTGTCTGGCAAGTCCCGGTTCATCTTGATGCCGCACGCATGCAGGAGGCAGCAGCCATGCTTGTCGGGCGCTTTGATTTTACAACCTTCCGCGCTGCCGGATGCCAGGCGAAATCGCCGCTGCGCACGCTGGACCGCCTCGATGTTGCCGAAACCGGAGGAGAAATTCACATTCATGCCTGTGCCAGAGCCTTTCTGCACAATCAGGTGAGATCAATGGTCGGATGCCTCAAGGCGGTTGGCGAGGGACGCTGGAGCCTCCAGGATTTCATAGAAGCCCGCGATGCCCGCGATCGCAGGCGCTGTGCTGCGGTTGCCCCAGCGCACGGGCTCTACCTGATGGCGGTTGATTATCCGGTTGGCGCAAGCGAAACGCTTAAAATATGAATTGTTCGGTAAATTGGCAGCTCACTTTTATGCATATCATCTCTTGCTGACTGAGCTTTCAGGACGAGCCATCGAAATACGACAAGCTGTTGTTGCCTGGCAGGCTCGCCGGCATTATTAAACGCAATCTAAACGGCAAGGTGAGCAAGGAACAAACGTATGGCAGGCCAGGCTGGGGCGGCAGAGCAGCAGACAGACAGGGATCGGGAACCGCTGGCAACCACCGCGCAGGAGACAGGCGGCGCAGATTGCCATCCCATGTTTGCTGGTTATCCGTCTTCCGTATCAGCCAAAAAGTTACGCAAACGCCTGATGCGCGAAACACGCGCCGCCATCGATGAGTACGCCATGGTGCAAGCTGGTGAAAGATGGCTGGTCTGCATCTCAGGAGGAAAGGATTCCTATGCGCTCTTAAGCCTGCTCTCAGACCTCAAATGGCGCGACCTCTTACCGGTGGAGCTTCTGGCATGTAACCTCGATCAAGGCCAGCCTGGCTTCCCAAAGGGCACCCTGCCAAGTTATCTCAACCGCTTCAACATTGCATATCATATAGAGACCCGGGACACGTATTCGATTGTCACTGACAAAATTCCGGCTCATCGTACCTACTGTTCACTTTGTTCACGGCTGCGGCGTGGCATTCTATACCGGATCGCACTGGAAAAAGACTGCCAGGCGGTGGTCCTTGGCCATCACAGCGATGACATCCTGGAAACCTTTTTCCTCAATCTCTTTCACGGCGGCCGGCTTGCAACTATGCCGCCCAAACTTCTTAACGAAGAGGGCAGCCTGAAAGTTCTGAGGCCGCTTGCCTATTGCAGCGAAGCGGATCTTGAAAAATTTGCGGGATATATGAAGTTCCCGATTATCCCCTGCGATCTGTGCGGCGCGCAGGACGGCCTGCAGCGCCAGAAGATCAAAGCAATGCTTGCTGACTGGGAGCGGACAACACCCGGGCGCAAACGCATCATGTTGAAGGCATTAGCTAATGTGCGGCCCTCTCACCTTCTTGATCGTTCGCTATTATCAAAGTTCAGCGATTAGGCTTGGGATAAGGCCCCCCGTGTTGAATTCCCATCTCGCAAATTCAGCCAGTATACCGCAGCGCTTCTTCACCGACACGACGCGCCGGCTGTCCTGCAGGGGATGTCGTATCCGACGAGCGCCACGGCTATACAACACAGCCATACAAAGGGCGTGCCCTTCAGGACGACCTGTCCATCTTCCTCTGCCGTCCCTGAATTCGAAAGTCGGCATAGCAGCTGTTTTCGAAAAACGGTCCACAGGGCCTTAGAATGATTGCGCCTGAATGAAATCATCGGGAATAAACCAATTTATTGCCAGTTTGTTTTAAGCTGGGTATACCTGCATTATGATTGTTGCGGTGGCGTAGTTCCCATTGGAGAGTTGAATGAACGCTGACCAAACCAGAATATCAATCATAATGGGGAGCCAATCCGACTGGGCAACCCTACGCCACGCAGCCATTATCTGCCAGGAACTTGACGTTGCGTTTGAAACCAGGATTGTCTCGGCACACCGCACGCCCGACAGAATGATTGAATTTGCCAGGTCAGCGCGCAGTCGGGGCATCAAAGTAATCATAGCTGGTGCGGGCGGCGCTGCCCATTTACCTGGTATGGTTGCAGCAATGAGTATCCTTCCGGTTCTTGGCGTGCCTGTTGAAGGGCGAACCTTATCTGGCATTGACAGTCTTTACTCCATCGTGCAAATGCCAGCCGGCGTGCCGGTGGGAACGTTGGCTATCGGTCGGCCGGGTGCAGTCAATGCAGCGCTTTTAGCGGCACAAATCCTGGCACTGGAGGACACCTTATTAGCAGATCGTTTGTTGGCGTGGCGCCAGGCGCGCACCGATGCCGTGGCAGAAGAGCCGCAAGATGAAAAAGCAAGCTGAGCGCAGCAGTCCCAAGGCCCGCACCATCGCAAGGTTGCAGCCCGGCTCGGCCGTCGGAATTATCGGCAGCGGACAGTTGGGGCGCATGCTCGCACTCACGACCGCACGCCTTGGTCTACGTGCGCACATATATGCTGAAGAGGCGGCCAGCCCGGCCAGTGAAGTTGCAGCAAGAGCAACCGAGGGCAGCTATCTCGACCTTACTCAACTTGAGCAGTTTGCAGCAACTGTAGATGTCAACACCTATGAATTTGAAAATGTGCCGATTGCAGCCGTGCGGCATCTTGAAAAAATAAAACCGGTTTACCCGCCGCCACGCGCGCTCGAGATTGCCCAGGACAGACTTTTTGAAAAGCAGTTCATTCAAAATCTTGGAATTGCCGTTGCGCCATTTGAAACGGTGTCCAATGAGGCTGAATTAGCCGCAGCTATGCAGCGGCTCGGCACACCAGCTATCCTGAAGACCCGCTGGCTGGGGTATGACGGAAAAGGCCAGGTTACAATCACCCCGGCAACGGCTCCATTGGAGGCTTATCAGGCTGTGGCTGGTGCCCCGGCTATTCTTGAAGGCTTTGTTCGTTTCGAGCGTGAGATTTCCGTTATTCTGGCGCGCGGTGTCGATCCGTCTGATATGCACAGTTTGACCGAAGTGATTTATGACATTCCTGTCAACACACACAAGGATGGTATCCTGCAACGTTCCTCAGTGCCGGCTCCGATTACGGCTGAAACCAAATGTGAAGCCGAGGATATTGCCCGCCGAATAGCACACGCGCTGGATTATGTCGGCGTTCTTGCTGTAGAACTGTTCGACACAGGAGCAGGCGGGGGCGGATTGATCGTTAATGAAATTGCACCACGCGTTCATAATAGTGGCCACTGGACGATGGACGCCTGCCATACGGATCAGTTTGAAAATCATATTCGTGCCATTGCCGGCTGGCCGCTTGGCAACAGCCAAAGACATGCAAATGTCGAAATGACAAATCTCATTGGCCAGGATGTTGAGCAATGGCTGTCATTATTAACGCAGCCCGATATCGTTGTGCACCTTTACGGCAAGAACAAAACAATGCCCGGCCGCAAAATGGGCCATGTCAATAAACTGAACAAATTTTTGGGCTAGCATCATAGTTTTTTCCACATGTAGACTTTGCATTATAGATTTGCTATACAGGGACTAGTGAGTTTTTGCCACGGTCAGGAACATACATTCCTACCGTGGCTTTTGGTATTATAAATAAAGCAAACAGGCAGGATATCGAACGCGTGCAAGTCCTCGTTCGCGACAACAACGTCGACCAAGCTCTCAAAGCGCTCAAGAAGAAAATGCAGCGTGAGGGTATATTCCGCGAAATGAAATTGCGGAATTATTACGAAAAGCCATCCGAAAAAAAAGCGCGTGAAAAAGCTGAAGCTATTCGCCGCGCACGAAAGCTAGCGCGCAAACGTGCCCAGCGCGAAGGGCTGCTGCCCAACAAGGGGGTCCCAAAGGTCAAAGGTAGCCGCAGCCGCTAAGATCTTGGGCGTTTCCCGCCCTCAATACAAACGCAGCTAGCTGTTCACCAATTCCGAACACGTTCAAGGCGTATCGATTACACGCATAAAATTTGACGAAATCTATTTCCGTCAAATTTAGATAACGTGCGCGTTTATCGAAAAAATATTCATGCGCTCTTGAGGACCGCTGACTTGAGGGATGTACGGCCATTGTCTTCGGCTGAAGGCGTTTTGCGGGATGCGAAAGAGGCAGCGTTTATTTTGTAATGAATAAAATAAATTTCTGAGCTAATTTTTATCTGCAATTAACAGATTGAAGAGCGCAAGCGTGCAAGCCGCAATGTCGTTTTGTGTCTTAAGCGGATCGTTCTGTTTCTCACTCAGGAATGCCGCAATAAAGGATCGCCCGCCGCGCGAAACAATGCCGGCATCGTTGACCACACCATCGAGACTGCCAGTCTTGTGGGCAATGACAGCATCTTCCGGTAGCAGTGCCGGAATACGGGCATTACGCAGATTGTTTTTCAGGAATGTTATAAGCGGCGCATAATGCGCCTGTTGCGCAAGATAAATGAACAGGCGCACGGTGTCTTCGGCAGTCATCTGGTTGGCACGGTTGGCAGGCCCAAGCTCGGCTTCGCTAAAACCGACGCAGCACGTTGAATACCGGCTGCAACCGGCAGCCCGAAAAATCTCGGCTATGTCATCGAATGTCACGCGCGACATTAAGAAAACCATTGCTGGATTGTCACTTGTGATCAAAGATAATGCTGCAATCTCACGCAGGCTCAGAGTACGTTCCTGATCGAAAGCCTTAATGATCGAACAGTAGCGGGTTTCGCCAAGCGCAGCAACGGGCACGGCTTCCGATAAATCCAGACGGCCTTTTGCAGCAAGATCGAACAGCGCCATGACAATGGCCACCTTGATTACGCTGGCTAAGGGACGCGGCACACAGGCGTTTAAACCGATCGGTGGATTGCCCAGATCATGTGCAAAAACAGCAATACTGCGGCCAGGGTCATGACCGCAGAATGTGTTTGCAATATCCTGGATGGCCGCAATAATCGTCATCTTACACAATCGCGTTAAGACTGGCCAGCAGACGCAATTGCTTCAAGGCGCGGCGCAAGACCTGCAATATCATAGCCTGCGGCTGCCGCATCGCGGATAATATCCACGACCAGGCGCTTTCCGGCTTCGGACAGCGCCCACAGCATAATACTGCGCGTGCCAGAACGGCAGTAGGCCAAGACCGGCGCCGGGAGATCGGCTAAAAGTGCGCCAAACTCATGTCCTTGCTCATTTTCCAGTGCGCCGGAGACAACCGGCAGCCAACGCATCTGCAGGCCGTGTTTTTGCGCTTCGGCCTCGATTTCAACGTAAGCCGGCTGTCCTGCTTCTTCATTATCGGGCCGGTTACAGATGATCGATTTATAACCGGCAGCAGCGATATCAGCCATATCTGCCATATGTATCTGCGATGCAACCGCGATGCGATCGTTGACTTGACGTGCCTGCAACATCTTTTACCTCATTGTGTAAAGACAGTGTTCAGCGCAGCAATAACTCTGTCTCAGTGGGCCTTATTACTCGAAATACTGTTTACGCGAAATACCGTACCAAAACACCTGCGTCCTGTTGTTACCAAGGTACTCGCGTGCGGATGCAATTTTATGGCAGTGTCTTCTCGCTAAACTTCAAAAAAAATCTTACTTTCCAAGGATATTGATGCCCCAATCAATGCCCATTGGACGCGATCCGGACAGCTACCGGTGGCTTTATCTGACCTTTTTCTCGACGCTGATCCCGACGCTGTTGCACCTCGGCGTTGCCTGTTTCAGCTTTATCGCACTGGCCCCGGCACCATTGCAACGCGCGCTCGCAGGCTGGGTCAGCGCCATGGACCGCAACGGCTTCGCCAACCGCGGCGCACGCTACATCCTGCCGCTGATCGCAACGCTGGCCATCGCGCTGCCGTTCCTTGGCCTCTACACGCTCGGCCTCTGGCTCGCCGACTATCACCAACACATCGGCTGGGGCTTCTTCCGCTTCGCGCTCACCTTCGCCGGATGGCTCGCCCCCGCCTATATCGAAGGCGTCGCAGAGATCCTGGCGGCCAAGGGTTAGGCCGTGCTCATCACAGTATGACCGACACAAAACATAAATTCACCTCCTTCGCTGCCCCGACGCCGGAAGACATCGCCGCCTTCGACGCGCTCTCCGACGCCGAGCAAAAAGCCGTGATCGAAGAAGAACTCGCCAAAGGCTTCAGAGGCAAACCAGTTCGCTGGACATCTGAGCTCAAAGAGCAAATTCTGCAACAGGCTTTAGAAAACGTTTCGCGCCGTAATGCGAGAAATTGATATTCAGCCGGATGCAGCAAACGATATCCGACTTATCGCTGAATACACGATTGAAAAATTCGGAATGGAGCAGGCACGGATTTATGCCGATGAAATGGAAAAAATTTCAGCTCCTTGCAAAGTATCCGCGCCTCGGACACAGGATTCGCTCTCGTAAATATCCTCGTACCCATAAACTTGGAGATGGCGCGCACATCGTCATTTACTCATTCGACGATGAGATCGTTACCGTTCACCGTATTTTTCACGCACGCTCAAACTACACACGGCATCTTTGATTTTTACCGTTGCTGCACGCAGCACAACATCACCCAGCCGTGGCGATAATCGTGCCGGTGCGGTCGACGATCATGATTTCCAGTTCAATGTTGACGCCTTGCAGCACACCCAGCGCCGTCGCGCGGGCGAGGTCGGCGATGCTGGCGGCGATCG
>CAWUIN010000072.1:0-14525 GCA_963922535.1 uncultured Hyphomicrobiaceae bacterium
CGAAATTCAGCAAATTAAACAATATATCTTTCAAATGCCTGTCATCGGGAGCGCGATGGTGTTCGACAATCCCGCCAGGATAGCTTAACGATGATCTGTATCTCTTATGACCGACTGGTTGGTTATGTACAATTATCAGATTTTCTCCTAACTCAGATTTTCTCCTAACAAAGGCTGCCGAGTGTGACTGAGCCTGCAGACGATTTCATCCAGCGCCTTGCCGCAGATGCCAATCTTATGGAGCTGCATCTCGCTTCGGAAATTGATGCGATGCAGAATGCTCCTGCAAGGTTGAAGGACGCCATGCGCCACGGGGCGCTGGGCGGCGGCAAGCGCTTTCGCCCGTTTCTTGTGCTCGAATGCGCAACCATGCTGGGGGCGGCGCGTGAACACGCAGCACCGGCGGCGGCGGCGATTGAATGCATCCATTGCTATTCCCTGGTTCATGACGATCTGCCGGCGATGGACAACGATCAACTGCGCCGCGGGCGGCCAACGGTCTGGGCCGCTTTTGACGAGTGGACTGCCATTCTGGCCGGGGATGCGCTGTTGACGCTGGCATTTGAAATCATCGCCCGGCCAACTGCGCACACCGATGCAGGCGTGCGCAGCCAGCTTGCCTTGGCAATGGCGCAGGCTGCCGGCGCAGCAGGCATGGTCGGCGGTCAATGCCTGGATCTTGAAAGCGATAAACTGGGGCGGCCTGCAAAGCCCGATGCTACCTATATCCGCCACATGCAAAGCCTGAAAACGGGCGCACTGTTGCGTTTTGCCTGTGAAGCCGGTGCCATTCTCGCCAGCGCCGGCGAAGACCATCGTGCCGCGATGCAGAAATTCGGCAGCGCGATCGGCTCAGCCTTTCAAATCGCCGACGATCTCCTCGATATCGAAAGCACGCCCGAAGCGCTTGGCAAAGCAACCGGCAAGGATGAGGCGGCCGGTAAGGCGACGCTGGTTGCATTGCTCGGCGTTGATGAAGCTCGGGCCCGGCTGGAGACCATCACCGCTGCGGCGCTGGACGCCCTCGCCCCGTACGGCGCCGCCGCAGACCTGCTGCGTGCGGCGACACACTTCGTTGCCAGGCGCAAGTATTAAGTGGATGGTAAGGTTGCCGGATGTTTACAGCCACCGGTCCCGCCATCTTACGGCTCGTATCTTGCGAAAATTGCCGTTCGATATTATATCCCACTATCTAATTGGCAATGCTGTATTCATCACAATCTCGTTCGGCTTTCAGCTGGATCGGAGCGTAGCGCAGTCTGGTAGCGCACTTCGTTCGGGACGAAGGGGTCGCAGGTTCAAATCCTGCCGCTCCGACCACCTTGACCGGATCGGGAACACCATTGCCAGCCGTCAGCGTTATTAAATTCACGACATCCCTGGTAAGCTTAACAATTAAGCCGCCGCCCAAAGATAACGGCAACGAGGATCCCCCCCCGCCTTCAGCTCAGATGATGTGACGCTTATCGTCTGGCTGCTGGCGGTCATTCGGTCATTTGGCCGCAATCAATCGTTTCGATAATACGCATGCGTCCACCGCAGCCGCAGCATGGGCACCACAAAGTCATACGTTTACTTATAGCTTTTACTTATAGCTTTTTGCAGAGATAAACGCCCTCTTCCTGGCTCTTGGTTTCCCAGGCAGCGGTGACGTCAAGGCCGTGATCGGCCAGCACGGATTTGACCATGGCGCTTGTATAGCGATAGGAATAGAAGAGACGCAGAGTTTCGCCGGGATGCCATATCACTGCCCTGTCTCCCAGCGCCACCTCGATGCGGCGCGCGACATCGAAAAAGGCGGTGATGCGTTTGGCACCCTGGTTAGCCGTGTCATCGACAATCCTGAATGTGAGCTGTCCATCCTCCTTTTCCACGCCCGCATCGCGCAGCAAAGTAAAAAGCCAATCCTTGGTAAGCGGATTATCATACTGAGGAAGAACCTTGAGAACACCGGCATGATAATCCGGACCCGGCGCCAGATTGGCACTGGCCAGCAGGATATCGTCCTTGTTCAAAAGCTGCGCGAGAATCGGCAGGATATCGCCTGGCTCAAAATTCGGCATCATACCAAAAAAGGTCACCAGGCGCGGCCGTTGCGATGCGTCGATCAGCTCCAGAAGGTCGCCTGCTTTGCGCAAATCGCAGACAATGGGATAGGCTGAAATCTGAGCTGCGGCATCCCGCACCGCCTGCGCTGAAGTGATGGCCAGTGACGGGCTCACATCCACCGGATAATACGCAACCGGCTGCCCTGCCGCCACAAGACGCTCCGCGAACGCCCTGTCTTTTTCACCACCACCTGCGCCAAGCCCGATCAGAAGCGCAGAAGAGCCCTTGAACTGCTCTAAAGCTGCATCGAAAGCAGCCATGTAAGGTGTGTAAAAGTCGGCATCAGCGGCCGCCGGCGAGAAAGTCGTGTGGATCTTCAGCCACTTATGGCTTTGCTTGACGCTGTCATAATGAAATTTGTGATCGATCGCGCGCGCCTCAAATCCTGCCCAGTAATCGCGCATCACCGCATCAGGAAGTTGACTTCGATGTATCCGGACGGTTTCGAAAGCAGCCGTCATCGCGCTGAACCTCTTTGCTCTCTTTGTCTCTCTTGCACAATCAGCTTTTCTTGCAGTCTCAAAGACGATCTCATTTTGTCCTGAGAGCACTTCTGCCGTCTGCTTCTGGCCAGGGCTTAACTACGGTATAAAGTTACCACGGTCTTCTCTCCAGTTTCATTCATCCTGCTGAAAACCCGATAGGTTCCAGAGCATCGGATCTTAATCTCCGCCCCCCAACAGCGAGCGTTCCAGAAAAACCACGCCTTTGCTGCCATCTTTTTCCCAGCGTTCGATGCCGGTGCTACGAAAACCCATTCGTCTATGAAACCGCAGCGAGCCTGGGTTGGGCGGCTTAAGATAAACCTCAGCCATAAGAACTGGACGCCGGCCGTTGTAGTGAAGGAAAACTTTTTCATAAAGTTGCCCGCCGATCCCCATGCCACGCGCCGTTTTGGCGACTGCGATACGGTCAACATAGGCAAATGTCACGTAATGATCTGAAACCCAGGCATAATTCAGATTATTGTATGCCTGTTGTCCCTCGATCAGACACAGCACAAAGCCAACTGGAACCTGGTTTTGCACGGCCACGAAAATGACATCGGCGAAATCGAAGACGAGGCGGGTTAATGCTTCGCGTGTTACACTGCTAACGCCTGGGACAGCTGCCTCGTTGATCTCATAAAGAGGCGTGATATCCTGTGCTTCAACCGGACGAATGACAGCAGGATGCATACCCGCCCCCAATTTTAATTTTGATCTTCCGGGAGCATGGGAAGCGGTTGTATATCCACGCCTTCTTCTAACAGCTCCTTAACCTCAAGTTGCGATGCTTCGCCGTAAATTCCCTTTTCTTCAACTTCCTCGTAATGGATCTTGCGTGCTTCTTCAGCAAAACGCGGGCCGACATATTCTGCTTTTTCCTCAATGATTTTACGTATTTTCCGCATGGCTGATATGATTTCGTGGCGCTTTTCGGGAAGCTCCGGAGCTACGGCTGGCGTAACCGTTTGTTGGAGCTCCGGCGTTTTCGATATCGCGCGGGTATGCTCCTCAAGCGGTATTATGGATTTACGGTTATCCTTTGTGCCGATATTCGGTGCCATAATCGCCTTAGACACTTGCACAGAACCGCATTCCGGGCACATGACCAAATTGCGTCCGGCTTGCTCATCGTAGGATGTGCTGTTGGAAAACCATGCATCAAAAGTATGGTCTTTGTCGCACTGAAGCTTATAACGAATCATACTGCTCGGCTTTGCTGTTTATTTCATATTGTAAGTATTGACGTTCAACTGCTCCCTCGGGGCGCCTTCGGTCACGTACCCTAACCCGACATTTTAAGTGATACAGACCACTAGGCCGTTACCAAATCATACCGCCTGTCATGGTTGAGAGATGGTATCCGCCTGCGTGCCTCTTCAACTAAACCTACGTCGATGTCCGCAAGGATGAAGCCTGTCTCGACGTCGTCGGCTTCAGCCAGAATTTCGCCCCATGGTGAAATGATAATACTATGGCCATAGGATAAACGCCCTGACGGGTGTTCTCCGGCCTGAGCGGCAGCGAAGATAAAACATGCCGTCTCAATGGCCCGCGCCCGTAGCAGGGTGTGCCAATGCGCTTTGCCTGTCGGTACTGTAAACGCAGAAGGCACGGCTATGAATTGTGCGCCAGCCTGTGCAAGGCCCCGGTAAAGATGCGGAAAACGCATGTCATAGCATATGGTTATACCAAGGTTACCCCAAGGCAAACTGGCTAAAACTGCTTGTGTGCCAGGATTATACCGTCGGCTTTCGCTGAAGCGATTGTCGCCGTCGACATCAACATCGAACATGTGAATTTTGTCATAGCGTGCGGCAATCTCACCACTGGGCGAAAATAAAAATGCCCGGTTGGCAAGCCTTTCGTCAGGTGTGCGCACTGCCATGGAGCCAATATGGAGCCAGACGCCAAGTTCAGACGCCAAAGTGCGGAAGGCCTGCACGGAAAAATTGCTTTCATCATCCGGCTGGGACTTTTCAAACTGATCCCTGCCTCTCGCCTCGATAAGCGTTGTCACCTCTGGTGTTTGAATATAAAGCGCACCGTCTGCAGCAGCCTGCCGAATAAAAGAGGTCGCAGCCTCGATGTTGTCTGCAACGTCTGTTCCGGTGCAAATCTGCACCATCGCCGCTCTAAAGCCTTGCACCATACGCCTTAGCCTTGAAGAAGCGGATCCAGCCCGCCCTGTTTATCCAGAGCATAAAGTTCATCGCAACCGCCGATGTGCTGCTCACCAATAAAAATTTGCGGGACTGTATGTCGCCCACCAGCACGGGATTGCATTTCTGCCCGTTTTGCCGCACTCATGCCGACATTGATTTCCTCAAATGCGGCACCCTTCTGCTTGAGGAGGCGTTTAGCCATTACGCAATACGGGCAGAGCATCGTTGTGTAGATCGTAATTTTTTGCATTGACGGTTGTATCCTGATGACCGCATATAAGACTTATTCGTGCCTATGTGGGAGCTTCATGTAAAAAATGGAAGCAAAGTCATTGGAAACTCCCAGATCAAAGAAAAACTTTTCCAAACGTTTCATTTACCCGCATTCTAACACATACTCTCGCTCTCAGATAATTATAATTAACTGTAACAGCTCATTGCAGACTTCTAAGGTCTTTCCTGGTTGGCTTGCAATTCCATCATCGAATAACCCGATAACAGTGTAGTAATCCAGCCTCTGGCGCTTGCAAAGACGCTGTAAAGCACAAGAACCAGGATTTCCTTCAGAGCGCACGATCGTTATACCGTCACCTCGCAACAAACCGTTTCAGCTGCGCTTGCATGTGCGCGCATATCAGGTTTTACCACCAGCCATTTCAATCCACTCATCTTCACTGAGAATGGCGATGCCGAGCTCCTGTGCCTTGGCCAGTTTTGAGCCAGCATCAGCACCGGCTATGACATAATCGGTTTTCTTTGAGACCGAGCCAGCTACTTTTGCGCCGAGCCGTTCAGCCTGGGCCTTCGCTTCACGCCGACTGAGGCGCTCGAGTGTTCCGGTAAAAACAACCGTCTTGCCGGCAACGGCTGATGTGGAAACTGCAATCGGCGCTACAGTGTCCTCTATTGTCAGATACGCCAGCAAATCGTTGAGCGCCTGAATATTATGTTCTTCGCTGAGAAAGCTGAGCAAAGCATCGGCAACGCTTGAGCCAATGCCTTCGATATTTGTGATTTCCAAGTATGCATCGCTGTCTGTCCCGGCACTGGCTGCTGCTTCCACAACCTTGCGCAGCGTCTCCCAGTCGCCGAAAGCGCGGGCCAGATCCCGTGCCGTGGTTACACCAATATGGCGAATTCCAAGGGCGTAAATCAGTCGGTCCAGGCTAATTCTGCGCCGTGCTGCTATAGCCGCAAAGAGCTTTTCAACAGATCGTTTGCCAAATCCTTTTTCATCCTGCAATGGCTTGGGGTGCTGCGCATTGCGCGCCTCTAACGTGAAAATATCCGCAGGCTGCGTAATTCGGCCATCTTCGAAGAACAATTCAATTTGTTTGGCACCAAGACCTTCAATATCAAAGGCATTGCGCGATACAAAATGCTTGAGGCGCTCCTTGGCCTGGGCCGGGCAGATCAGACCGCCGGTGCATCTCTGCACAGCATCTGCCTCACCAGTCTTGTCATCTATTTCACGTTCAGCCCGGCTGCCACAGGCCGGACAGCTATCCGGAAAAACGTAAGGCTCTGAATTTTCAGGACGCATCTCTTCGATAACCCCGATAATCTGGGGAATAACGTCGCCTGCCCGCTGGATACGCACTGCATCGCCAATACGGATATCCTTGCGGGCGATTTCATCCTGATTGTGCAGGGTTGCGCTGGACACGACAACACCGCCGATGGTCACTGGTTTTAATTTCGCGACGGGAGTGAGCGCCCCCGTTCGGCCAACCTGAATTTCGATATCGTTCAAAATCGTGATTGCCTGTTCTGCCGGAAACTTGTAAGCAATTGCCCATCGTGGTGCGCGGGTGACAAAGCCTAAACGATCCTGCCAGTCCAGGCGATCAATTTTATAGACGATACCGTCAATATCGTAGCCGATCGATGCACGCTGCTTCAGAATTTCATGATAGTATGCGATCAGATCCGCAGTTGTTCTACAGTGCCGCATAAGCGGATTGGTTGGCAGCCCCCAACCGGCAAAAGCGCCAATAACATCAGACTGTGTGGCTGCCGGCAATGATGTTGCCTGCCCCCATCCGTAAGCCAGAAAACGCAGCGGACGTGACGCAGTTATGTTTATATCCAACTGCCGCAATGAACCGGCGGCAGCATTACGGGGATTGGCAAAGATCTTACCCCCTGCTGCGGATTGTGCCTTGTTCAAAGCAGCGAAATCTGTGTGTGACAAGTAGATCTCACCGCGAATATCTATGATCTCGGGGACACTGTCCCCCGTAAGGCGTTCCGGCAGCCCCTTAAGCGTTGCAGCGTTGGCGGTGACGTTTTCCCCTTCAAAACCATCGCCTCGCGTTGCCGCCTCGACGAATATGCCGTTTTCGTAACGGATGGATATTGAAAGGCCATCTATTTTGGGTTCGGCGACAAAGGCAATCGGTTCATCACCGGCAAGCTTCAAAAAACGCCGAATACGGTCTTCGAACTCGCAGATGTCAGCTTCATTAAAGGCATTGGCGAGCGACAACATGGGTATTCGGTGCCTGATTTTGCCAAACAAGCCTTTCGGTGGCGCACCAATGCGCATAGCTGGGCTGTCGTCGCGTACCAGAGCCGGGAACTGCGCCTCGATTGCAGCGTTGCGCTGGCGCAGCGCATCGTAATCGACATCGCTTATTTCAGGTTGATCTTCTCTGTAGTAGAGATCATCGTGACGTTTAATCTCTTTGGCAAGACGTTCAAGCTCGGCGGCAGCTTCTGGCTCTGAGAGGTCTTCAACCTTTTTTTCATATATCGAAGCCTTAATTATCATGGCTTTATTCCAGTACAGCTTGTCTTAATTTGGCATCTCAAACAAAAATCAGGATTAGCGACATAGCAAGCGAGAAGCATTGATTTTATTTGATAATTTTCCATGCAGGCTCTAAACTAAAGCCTAACTTTATCAAATTTATCTGGTGGTCTGTATCACTTATGTTTCTATGCTCCCAAGGCTAATTGCTGCGAGGTGACATGCGTATCGATGCCAGAAAACAAAGCAGCATACGATTGTCCAATCGTTGCATTATCATGCCCTAAATATGACGGATGAAGTATTGGCGTTGATTGAGCCGCATCTGCCACCGGCTTACCAGAAACTTCGAAAACCTCGGGCGCACGCACAAATCTTTTATCACAGTGACTGTGATCCGCCTCATGCTACGAAGAATTGTTCGATTAAGAAATGCTTAGCTTTCTGTTGGGAAAGCTTCTTATTGAACAGCTACTATATTATGATGGCTTTAAATTATATCCGACGCCATGCACACAATCGGCAAAGTTACCGAGCAACTGAAAATTCACAAATAATTCTCTTTAATTCTTTGTAAGGGAAACATTTCACAGTTCGTTATAACTAAAGCTTCAGCACGAAACACATGTGCTCACAACAGGACAAAATACGCGTTAGTCATCCTGGAGGCGGGGAAAAAGCTCGTTCTGGCACGTCTTCCAGCATTGTGTTAATTACTCAAGCAATCGCATTGTTCGCAGCCTTCGCTTTTTTTTTGTTGGCTAAATCAAACATGACGTGATTTGGCTGCAAACGCTTCAAAAATTTTCCCTTAAAAATCAGAAATTCAGACCGTTTGCACGGTTTTGCAATTGGCTCAATTGAATAAATTTATCTCAGTGCTTTTATGTTTTATGCATTATTTCTGTTATCCAGCCCCATACGAGTAATGATTTCTCCTGTGAGTTGACGAAGTGCATATCCTGCCGATCCAGGATATTTTGCCAGAAATGAGCGCTCCATTCCTGTAAAGCGTGCTGCATCCTGCAGGGCATTCATACGCGAAATCACGCTTTCAAAACAACGATTATCCGGATCCTGCATCAACCAGTTATGATATTCAGCATCCGAATTCGATGTCATGTCCTTCATGTTGATGACAACGCCAAGGTTTTGCGCAAATCCCATTTCCGGATGCAGAGATTTAAATCTGCGGAAGACTTCGAGACCGCAGCTGGAGATGTAATCCGCCTTAGTTGGGGAAATATAAAAATCAGCCTCTCTTAACCAGCTTTCGGTTAAAACTGAGAGGCCTGGCGGACAGTCAATCAGGATGATATCAAACGAACTTCTGAGTTCATCCAGCAAATTGCCGATAACGGTGCGCAAATGCGTGTGCTTGATCTCACGCGAGACTTCACGTTCGAATAGCGTGAGTTGTATATCGCTGGGAAAAACAGATATCGAATTTGCATCATCGACATCTGAAACGTCTGCCACGACATAGTTACGCCAGGCTTCTGTCTGGCCATTGAGTACCATGGCCACAAGGTATTCGACGATTGTTCTACCGCCTGACTGCAGCTTATAGAGATCGGTGGTACTCATCAGCATTGAACTGACGCTGGCCTGCGAGTCTGAGTCAACAACCAGTACGCTCTTGCCCTCGAATACGGAAAAAGTCTCCGCAAGCCCCATGACAACTGTCGATTTGCCAACCCCACCTTTAGTATTCATTACTGCGATTGTATTTTTCATCGCTTTCGGGCCTGTCGTTATTACATCGCACGCGGCCATCTAGCGCGAACTGTTATGGAGTGGCAACAGTATTAACGCGATGCAACGTGTATAACTCGATCATCGATGTGGATGGGCGCACAAAAATTTAAGCGTCCGCCCCAGTAAACTTTTAAGTATTTCTCGCTCTTACAATTCTTCGCAGCTTGAGGCTTATCATAGCCATTATCTTGCGTGGAGCGTTAAGTCGCCTTTAGGCTTCAACCCATAAGTCTCTGAGGTATTAAATGGGGCAACATAATAAGGTGCTTGTTCTCGGGGGATCTGGGTTCGTAGGCAGCGCACTAATCCCAGCACTCCTCGATGCGAAGAACGAAGTGACACTTCTTAACCGTGGCAGCAAGTCAGTTAGGGGCGTCCAACAAATCGTAGCGGATAGATATGACAAACAGGCATTGGGCGCTCTTGACGCTGGCTTTGACTTCGTGATCGACACGAGTTCATACGACGCATTGGCAACACAGATTGCCTATTCAGGCTTCGGTGGTCCATCTACGCTATGGTTACATCTGAGTAGCGCGGCGGTGTATAGAAAGCCGACATCCTCCGGGGCGAGAGAGGCTGATCTGACAGGTGGTGCTGAAATATGGGGCGATTATGGGCGCAACAAGTCCGCATCTGAAGATATGTTAGCTGAAATTGCGACAGGACCATACGTGTCACTCCGACCACCCTATCTCTACGGACCAGGCAACAATAATGACCGTGAGACATTTATCTGGTCGCGCGTGCTGTCGAACCGCAACATCATAGTGCCGGGCACCGGCGACGCACGCCTGCAATTTTTGCATATTGCAGATCTTGCAGCGTTGTTCTTGTACTTCATCGAGAATGTTCCTGAGACACCTGTTATCTACAATGTGGCAGAGCCAACTATAATTCGGGTGCGAGATTGGGTAGACCATCTGGCGCATATTTCAGGTAGAGCTGCCCAGCTTCATTTAGGCAGCGAGGTTGCTGCCGCTTACACGCCGCGAAGCTATTTTCCGTTCCGCGACATCCATTGCACAGTTAATCTGGAGCGGCTTTTTACTTATACCTCCTGGCGCCCCACATACAGTTTCGACACAGGTTTCGCCACCACTTTCCAGAGCTACGATCACGCAGAGCTCGCTGTTCTTTCGCCAACAACCGAAGCAGAGCAGCTAATTTTAGCGGGCATTTTGCTTCAATAAAAGTTATGGCCAAATAGCCTGCAGTTCTTCCACGCTCACTTGGTAAGGCGTACCCAGCTTCGCAAGCGCGTCCTCGGCGACCCAGCCAGTGTCTTCAACGCCGACATCGGGCCGTTTGGACACGACTACCGAGAAGCCTGAGACTTCTGTGATTTCGCGTAGCAAGTCATTCACTGTGCGGCGGCGTTCCTCGGATGTGAACATCTCGAGGCCGTCAATGAACAAGACCCCGCCGCCACTGGCCGCAAGGTCCCACAAGAAATTATTGGCGGTCCCGGGAACATCGAGACGTTGCGCGAGCGCCGACCATCCCCCATCGGGCGTGCCTACGGGATCAAGGACGATGACATGGCCTTCACGGCCTATCCGCTCCGCAAGATGTCTCAAGACCCAGGATTTGCCTACACCCGGTTTGCCGGTGATCTCGATGAAGCGATGCTCGTCGCGCGCTTTCTCGAGATCTGCAAGCGCGCAGAGGCGGGGGAGATTGACGCTACCGACCGTGGACCCGATCTCCATGAGTGCTTGGCGCGACATTTCCGCGAGTTTGGCGCGGGCGAGCGCGAAATTCTGATCGCCTGAGAGTTGGAAGCCACGCGTCGTCAGTCTCTCAATGAGCGATTGGCGCGTGATTGAGCCACCGGCCTTACCTGTCTCAATGACGAGCTCGACGAGATTGCTCCAAAGTGCCTCTGTACGTGTCGCATCCTCCGGCGTGAGGACCTGACGGGCAAGTGTAAGAGCATGGGCCTTCGATTCCGGTGCAGCAGATTCGAAATCAAACTCGAGGATTATGAACCGCCGGATAATAGCCCAGATGGCTTCGTCTTCGTCCGCTACTCCGTGAGTTACAAGATTGCTTCGGAATGCATTGGCAAAACTGCGCATCTTCTCGCTGGCGACGCCCTCGAGAGCGAGGCGCGTGAAAAACTGAACGCCGCTTTCAGCTCTGTGCGCCCATTCGAGTACGTCCTGATAGGGGCCAGAGATCGAATAGCTGGTCCGCTGGGTAGCAACCGCGAACACATGGCGGTCTGTCGGCTTCTGAGCGGGATTGCTGCGCACGATCTGTTTGCAGACGTCTTCGAAGATAGATTCTTTGGGCGAAAAGCGGATTGTGCGTTTCGACTGAATCTCGAGAATCGCGGTGCCTTTGTCTGACACGCCGTGGAGGGGACGGGACTGGGATCGAACGTTCTCTGCCCTTTAAAGTGTTGAAATTATTTATATATTTCAAATATTGAATTTTTACTCTGTACGCTATATCGTATTCACTTGTGACCTTTTCTGGGGAAAGGAGCCCAAATGTCGACCATCACTTTAAAGGACGCCAAGGCTGGCTTCTCTAGCATCGTCGAGGATGCTATCAAAGGCGAGTTTGTGACTATCACCCGTGACGGCACCCCCGTAGCGGTGCTTGTCTCAGTTGAGGCTGCCGAAGTCGCGCGCAAAGCGTTTGCAGGCCAGCGCCCCGGTCTTGCCGCCTATCTCAGGACATTTCCTGGCGGTGAGTTTGAACGCAACACATCGTCATCGCGGAATGTGGAGCTTTGAACGGTTTTTTGCTTGATACGAATGTCATCTCCATGCTTTCGCCGTCAAGGTCCGATGCATCAAAGCAATTTCTCGACTGGCTGGAGTGCATAGACGGCGAAGGCCGGCTTTTTGTGTCGGCAGTCACAGTGGTGGAAATCGAAAAAGGTATCGCGCTGCTTGAGCACAAGGGTGCGACGGCGAAGGCTGCAAGCCTTAGGGCCTGGCTCATAGGCCTTATTACCACATACGACGACAAAATTTTGGGGCTCGATAGCGCCTCTGCCACGTTCGCCGGGCAATTGGAGGCCAAAGCGATCGCTGCTGGACATAATTCAGGGATGGCGGATGCTATCATTGCTGGCATAGCCAAAGCGCACAATCTCACCATCGTCACCTGCAACACGAAGCACTTTTTACCGTTTGGGATCGATGTGGCATCACCAGACGAAGCTGTTGCAACAGGGCAGTCGAAATAGCTTGTAAAGTGATTGTTTTCATGGATATGGGATCGGACGCAGCCGGTGGAAAACTAAAAAGACGAACCGTTAAAATCTTGTCAGCCGCAGGTTCTGCCAGCAGCACTGCCATTAAAGCAGAAGTGCCGGCAACGATCACTGCGGGAGACCATCATCGTGGTTGGTATAGAAAATCTTGGGCGTGTGCTGAGCCGGTGCCGGCTGAAACTTTAGCCGCGGCACGCGCTCGAACTTCCGCAATAATGTCAGATTGACGTTCAGGGCTTGGCCGCGGTTTAACGGCCACCAGACAAGCAACGGCCTGTTGGCGTCTGGTGAGCACGATCTCCTCTCCTGCTTCAGCCCGGCGAATGAGATTTGCCAGTCGCGTTTTGGCGTCAGCGATAACAAGCTGCATATCAAACTGCTATGATAGCGCGGACATGGTTCCAATGCGGGCTGCGATGCGTTATATCACGCAGGGGTATCAGGGAGTGGTGATATGCGTGAGCGCAGGGCCTGGATTGCAGCGATAGCGGTGATGGCGGTGTTTGGCGGGGCGGCCCTGTGGCTCGGCCATGTGCATCTCAAGGCTGCATCGCGGCCATTGGACGATGACAGGCGGCGCGCTGCAGCCCATCAGCATGCCGTGGTGGAAATTAACATCGCTAACACAGATCAGAAACGCCGCTATATCGCGTTGCCGGATGGGCGGGTTATCAGCGTCGCGCGCGATGCGGCGGGCCAGAATCAGCCGGAGCAGGAGATTTTCTTCAACGCTGCGGGCCCGGCGCGTCTTGCGCTTGCGGGCGGGCAGGTTTACGCAGCCTATGTGGAACAGGACGGCACACCGCGGCTGCGCCAGCTCACCCCGGAAGTGCAGGAGCCGCAAACCCTGGCCGTAGAGGTGAGCGCGCTGCTGCATGGGAGCCCCGATGGCCGCCTGTGGATTGGCGGGGTGGATGGCTCCGTCTGGCGGCAAAACGTGGATGGCAGCACGTTTGATCAGGTTCCAGTTCCGGTTGAAGGCGGCAGGCTTGCAACCTGGATCAGGTTTTTGAGGTATGATGCGTCACGTAGTGCTGTGATTGCCATTGCGGCTGATGGCTCACGCCTCAGCATCGGTAACCCCGGCGGCGCAGCGCTGGATGTTGCCCTTTTAGAACCAGATGATGCCTTTCGGTTGCATGCAGTGCCGGGACCTGCGCCATCGGAGGAGTATCCACCCGGCAAGCGCTTTAGCGATTGCGATGCGTGCCCTGAGATGGTGGTTGTGCCTTCGGGCAGCTTTATGATGGGCTCGCCCGAGGGTGAGGCGGGCCGTGATGGCGATGAAGGCCCACAGCGTCGTGTTACGATTGGTCGGGCGTTTGCGGTTGGGCGATTTGAGGTGACCGTTGAACAATACGCTGAGTTTGTAGAGGCGACCAATCGCGAAGAAAGCGGCGGCTGTCGCGTTTGGACTGGTAGCAGTTGGGAAACCCAATCTGATCGCTCTTGGAAATCTCCAGGCTTCGATCAGGATAGCAATCATCCCGTCACATGCGTGAACTGGGATGATGCGAATGCCTATGTCACGTGGCTAAATACGAAATTAGGGCTTTCAGCTGAAACTGGTTATCGTTTGTTGACTGAGGCTGAGTGGGAATATGTTGCACGTGCTGGCACCACAACAGCGTTTTGGTGGGGGGATGAGATCTCCACCGATCAGGCAAATTACGATGGGAATTTCACTTATAATAATGGCGCCACGGGTGAATATCGTCAAAGAACGGTGCCTGTTGAAAGTTTTGAAGCGAATGCCTGGGGGCTTTATCAGGTGCATGGCAATGTCTGGGAATGGGTCCAGGATTGCTATGTCGACAATTACCGTGATGCACCAACAGATGGCAGTGCTCGTCCTGATAGCGGCAACTGTTCCCGTGTTCTTCGCGGCGGTTCCTGGCTCAACGGTCCACGGGGCCTCCGTTCGGCTAGCCGGTACGGGGACTCACCAGTCAACCGGAGCGGCGATGTTGGGTTCCGTGTTGCGAGGACGTTACCCCTTAATCCTTAACCACATTACGTCTTGT
>CAWUIN010000073.1:0-14324 GCA_963922535.1 uncultured Hyphomicrobiaceae bacterium
CTAGTGGTCTGTATCACTTAAAATTTTGGGTTAGGACGTCCAAATTTTATTTCTGCCAAGGTACGGTGAGTGCGGTGATACGAGTATCATAAGCGAGCCGCAACGCTGGCAGAAACAAAATTTGGGCGGCTTCGATCACGTATCCTAACCCGACATTTTAAGTGATACATACCACTAGTCTGTCCTGAACGTTCGTACCTTGCCTAAGGCAGAGCAAATGATTAAAAGATCAGGCAAACATGAAAAACAGAAAATCTGGTAAGGCTTATGGACGTCGATCAGAAAACAGTTGAAAAGATTGCCCGGCTTGCCCGCCTCAGCATATCGGAAATTGAGGCCCGCAATTTTCAAACCGAATTGTCAAGCATCCTGACATGGGTCGAACAGCTGAACGCGGTCGACACCGGCGACATCGCACCGATGACCAGGGTGGTTGACCTTAAACTGCCAATGCGCCAGGACGAGGTGACCGATGGCGGCGATGCGGAAGCCGCCCTGGCCAACGCGCCGTTGCGTGAAGACAATTTTTATGTGGTGCCTAAAGTCGTTGAATAAACTTTGCAGACAAAGTCAAGATTTGTGGCGCTGATTACTGCTTACAAAAAAGAAAGATCGAGCCAGCCCTTACAAAAGTATGCAGAACCCGGAGAACAAAATGGCCACCAAAACGCCGGCCGAATGTAAGGATATGAGCGACGTGCGCGTCGAGATCGATCGCCTTGACACAGCCCTGGTTGAACTCATCGGCGAGCGCTTTGGGTACGTTGAACGCGCCTGGCAAATCAAACTGGACGAGAATGCGGCAGCCAACGTGCCCTGGCGCAATCGCCAGGTCGTGGATCGCGTGCGCGCCAAGGCTGAGGCGATCGGCGTGCCGCCCGACCTTTGCGAGGCGCTGTGGCGGCAGATGATCGGCTGGTTTATCCAGTATGAAGAAGAAAAGCTTTTGCAGGAACAAAAACGTGAACAAAAAGGCGACAGCACATGAGCCCTGGCAGTTTTGACCCCAGTTTCAGCCCGTTGACGCTGTTGCTGATCGCCTTGGCCAACCCTGTTGTCATCGGCGTGGCTTATGTTATGGGCCGGCAATGTGATCAATGGCAAAAGCTGATCATTGCCGGAATGGCTGCGGCTCTTGCCGGCGCGGCAGCCATTTGGATCGTGACGTACTTAGGCATTCTTGCGCCACGCCCGTTCGGTAGCGATGCCGGCCTCTTTGTTCTCAGCTTCCTCTACGGCACTGCCATCGCCGCCATAGCCTATGCCACGACCGGCCCAGCACGACCCTCATGAACGATTGGACAAATCCGCAATCAGAAAATGATCCACTATTTGTCATGCTGATCTTTCATGCGGTTCAATCCCAAAGGGGGCGTGATATAAGGACTTAATGGCAGGTTAAAATGAACGCGATGGGGACATCGCGGTCATTGACGGCACGGCCTGGCTACTTCTGCATTGTCCACAATCCGGAACGGCTATAACCAGGCCCAGCGGCCGCTTTCCCACGCGTGTGCATGGCAATTGCCAAGCCGGCAGCGACCCCGCCGAGCTTCGTGAGCGTGTTGGTGCTGGTGCGCGTATCCCAGGCGCCGGCACCGCGTCGACGCACTTCGACACCAATGGCACGGTAGACTTTAAGCGCCGTTGCAACAGCCCAGGCCGAGCGTAATGGCAGGTCCGCAAGGCCATAGTTGGCAGACTGATAGTAGGGCTCTGCGATATCCAAAAGGCGCCTGGCAATGCTGGCGAGCGCTGCGCGATTTGCCTGTTCCGCCAATGAAGCGCGTGTTAGACCGGCCTCTCTAAGCCAGACCTCCGGCAGATAGACGCGACCAGCCTCGTGGTCAGGGATCACATCGCGAGCGATATTGGTGAGCTGGAAGGCAATGCCAAGATCGCAAGCACGGTTGAGCACTGCACGCTCCTTGCCTTCCACCCCCATCACCATAGCCATCATCACTCCGACCACGCCAGCAACATGATAGCAATATTCTAAGGTATCCTCGATCATGTTGTATTGGCGTTCCTCAGCGTCCATCTGAAAGCCGGCAATCAGATCCAGCGGATATTTTTCCGGGATCTCGTGCTTTTGGGCAACTGCCGCCAGCGCCTGAAACACCGGCTCATCGGCATCGCCACGGCAAGCGCGCCGTGTTTTTTCCTTCAGCTCCTGCACGGCTGCCAAGGCATCCGTACCGCTTGGCGCAGCATTCGTCGTGTCGATATGGCCGAGCGCCTGGCCATCTATGACGTCATCGCAATGCCGGCACCAGGCGTAGAGCATGTAAGCGCTGTCACGCGTTGTCGGCGCAAAAAGTTTTGCGGCAACGGCAAAACTCCTGGAGCCTTTTTCAATGCGCTGGCGGCTGAATTCAACAAGAGAAGGCTCTTTATCTGCCATAAACACCTCCAGCACTTACAAATCTTCTTTGGGCGCGGTTTGAACGTGGAAATTACTTGTGCCGGGATGACCGTGCACATTACTGCGATGAAATTGCAAATCTCTGGCAGAGATGAGGCCGTGTCGTCATTTACAGTGCAAGAGCAATGCGCAGTGCAGTGCAGTGCAGTGCAGTGCAGTGCAGTGCAGTACAATCCAGCTGGATAAGATCGACATAGTTCAGGATTTCAAACTCATCCACAACAAATAATCTAAGCATCGGCAACTTGAAGTTCGCTCCCATTCCAAAAGCAGATAATAATTCCATGTGAATCAGATGAATAGTGCTTCGGGGAAAATTATTTATTATGCTGGAATTTAAAAAATCAGACATAGCGCACAACTTCGATCTGTCAACGCTGCACCTTGGAGAGAAGATACAGGAAAAAGGATACGTGCTCGAAGCTGACCTTAATTCCAGCGGTACGGTCGTCGTCGGGCGTGTGCGCGGCAACGCTCAACGTCCCTATAAGCAGATGATAACATTGCGGCCGGGCAGAACTGGTGTGCAAATTCAGGGAACCTGCTCGTGCCCGCTCCGCAGAAATTGCAAGCACATTGCCGCCGTTTTGCTTGAAACCTTAAAGAATGTATCGCAAGTGCTTGCCGCGCCAGATGCAATGAAACGCAACGGCGTGCAGGCCGGTCATCTGTCGCATAGCCTTAGAGACTGGCTTGAAAATCTTGATGACGCGATCGAAAAAAATGCCACGGGCGATGAGTATCCACCGGAAGTCAGACATCGCATCATCTACGTTTTAAAGATCGAACCGCGGCGCGGTGGCGAGGCTGTGCGAGCCTATATTGTGCCGATGACCGTGAGATTGAATAAGAACGGCAGCTTTGGCGCAGATACGAGGGAATATACGCCAAGCAATATATTCAATGCCAATCTGCCAAAATATCTGCGCCCGATCGATCGTGAAATCCTGCACGAAATGGATCTTGTCATCCGCACAACAAGACAGAGCGGGAATACCAGGCTGCGCCTCAGCGGGCATCCGCAAGTCACTTCGCTGCTCGCCAAAATCCTGGCGACGCAGCGCTGCCATCTGGATAATGTAAACGGGTCTGTGCTGCGCCAGGGGCCTGAAATTGCCGCCAGACTGAATTGGATCTGTGAGGATGGAGCAGACGGGCGGCAGCACCTGGAGATCGTGCCGGCACAAAGCGTCAAAGGCGGCCCCGCCGCTTTCGATGCCGTTCTGCCTCTGTCACCGCCATTTTACGTCCAGGCCGAGGCAGGGCTTGCCGGACCTGTGCAGCTTGGTTTGCCCAAGGCCATCGCGGCACGGCTTGCTGCTGCACCTGGCGTATCGCCCTCCGAAGCCGCGCAACTGGCAGTTTTGCTTGACAAGCGTCTGTCGGGAGCCGGGATTAAGGATCGCGTTCCCTTGCCGGATGCGCCCAGCCATTCCGAAACGCGTAACGCCACGCCAACTCCTAGGCTTGAACTTTATCTGGGCGACGTTCGCCTGGGAACACAGTATTCCTGGTGTATTGACGAGCCGGAAATGCGTGGCGTCTTCAAACTGCCGATGGCGCGTCTGGCTTTCGATTACGACGGCCATATTGTGCCCTGGGAACAAAAGTCTGAGGTCCTGGAGCGCCTGGAAAAAGGCCTGCTTGTTTTGATCCCACGGCTTGCTGCAACTGAACGCGAAGCACTTGAAAAACTTGCCGGCTTGGGCATGCGGCGCATGAAGGAGAGCCCGCTTTATCCGATTGGCGATAATGGCAGCCCGCTTTGTTTTATGAACGAAAAGGAAGCGGAAGATGCCTATGAATTTCTTGAGGTGTTCGATAATCCGGCCCGGTTCATTGAATTTTCCTCAAACGCCATCCCCAGGCTCATCGCCGCAGGCTGGCACGTCTCGTATGCCGAGGGATATCCATACCAAATCGCAGAAGGTGAGACAGGCTGGTGGGCCGATGTTGGCGATGAAACTGGGATCGACTGGTTTTCTTTCGAGTTAGGCGTCGAATTCGAAGGCGAGCGCATCAATCTGGCGCCGCAGCTTGCGGATTTTCTTGCTCAGATACCTGACGAGTTCAAGGACCTCATCTCTTCGGATGCGCCTGAAGACATGGCCAGGCTTAAAGAACTCGGCAGCGCTCTGCACCTGCACCACAAATTGCAGGATGGGCGTCTGCTGCCGCTGCCCTTTAACCGTCTTCTGCCTGTCCTCAAGGCAGTCATGGAGTTGATCGGCCCGCGCTCGGACAAGCTGGAAGGCAACGCCATGAAACTGCACCGTGCAGAAGCCGCGGCGCTGGCGGAAGCTGCAGGGCGCATGGGCCAGAACGTTGCATGGTCGGCGAGTGCTGAGCGCCTGATCTCGCTTGGCGAGAAACTGAAAGCCGGCCGTACGCTTGAACATGTTACGCCACCGGCTTCTTTTAAGGCCGAACTGCGGCCCTATCAGCAGCTTGGGTTGTCATGGCTCGATTTCCTGCGCGATACCGGATTTGGCGGCGTACTTGCTGACGACATGGGGCTTGGCAAGACGGTGCAGACGCTTGCCTTTATCAGCCATGAAAAAAACGAAGGCCGGCTTGGTAAGCCGATACTGATCGTTGCGCCGACAAGCGTTCTGCCCAATTGGCAAGCCGAAGCGGAGCGCTTCGCCCCCGATCTCAAGGTACTGGCGCTCTATGGTTTCAATCGCAAGCGCCTGTTCAGCGAAATCTCCAACCACGATCTTGTGCTGACCACCTATCCATTGCTGACACGCGATTCTGACGTGTTGCTTGAGCATGAGTTTCATGCTGCAATCCTGGATGAAGCGCAGGCGATCAAAAATCCAAAGGCCACGGTCTCGAAACTCGCCCACAGACTTAAGGCAGACCATCGCCTGGCGCTGACCGGCACGCCGCTGGAGAACAACCTCGGTGAGGTGTGGAGCCTGTTCCATTTCCTTTCCCCTGGATTGCTCGGCGATGAGACAACATTCCGCCGCACATTCCGCACGCCGATTGAAAAGCACGGCTGCCAGACGGCGCAATCCTTCCTGACGCGGCGCCTGAAACCGTTTATGTTGCGCCGCACCAAGCAGGAGGTTGCAACAGAGCTGCCGCCTAAAACGGAAATCGTCGAACGCATCCGCCTTGAAGGCGCGCAGCGCGATCTTTATGAGACGGTGCGCGTCTTAATGCACGACAAGGTGCGTGATCAAATTGCAAAGAAAGGGCTGGCTAAGAGCCACATCGTGTTCCTGGACGCGCTCTTAAAGCTGCGCCAGATCTGCTGCGATCCGCGTCTCCTGAAGATGGCGCAGGCGCGTAAAGTCAAACAATCCGCAAAACTTGAGCGGCTGATGCAGATGCTCCCGGAAATGGTGGCTGAAGGCCGCCGTATTCTGTTGTTCTCACAGTTCACGACCATGCTTTCGCTGATCGAGACGGAACTGACGTCGCTCAATATCCCCTACGTGACGCTGACCGGCGGCACCAAGGATCGCGGGACGCCGGTCAAGCAGTTTCAGGAGGGCAATGTGCCGGTATTCCTGCTCAGTCTCAAGGCTGGTGGGACAGGCCTCAACCTGACCGCTGCCGATACTGTCATCCACTACGATCCCTGGTGGAACCCGGCCGCCGAGGCCCAGGCTACCGACCGCGCCTACCGTATCGGCCAGAAAAAGAGCGTTTTCGTCTACAAATTCATGGTCGAGGAAGGCATCGAAGAGGCGATTGAGCTGCTCAAGGCACGCAAGGCAGCGCTTGCCGATGCCTTGTTCGCCGGAGCCTCCAAATCCGGCCTCGATTTGACCGAGGCGGATATCTCAGCCCTCTTCGCCCCGCTCGATGCGGCAGAGCCCAGCCGCAAAGCGGCTTGATGATATGGATGATGGTGGTGTGCTGTGGCAGCTTAATGGTGATAAATTATTGGATTTAAGCACCTTAAAGCACAACAATAACAGAGTATAATGCCGCCAGCCTAATAATGCAGAGGACAAATGCTAAAAACATGCGTCGAAATCTATACTGCTGAAAGCACCATGCACGCGCTCCAGTTTAACGTCTTCAAGCCTGAGAGCAACAATAGACGGCCTAAATCTATGAATAATACAGGTCAATAGAAAAGGACAAGGCGATGCTTCCAAGGCGCTGCTTTACTGCGCAGTTTTCTTCACTGGCGCGTAACCCAACTGCGCGTTGAGCGTGTCAATCAGGCCACTGGCGGCTTGCGTGATGTTGGTGCCGGGGCCGAAAACGGCTTTGGCGCCGGCTGCAAACAGAGCATCGTAATCCTCTGGTGGAATGACGCCGCCGACGACAATCATAATATCGCCGCGGCCCTGCATGTCCAGAGCTGCCTTAAGTTCGGGAACAAGCGTGAGATGGCCAGCCGCCAGCGATGATACACCAACGATATGGACGTCGTTCTCGACGGCCTGGCGGGCGACTTCCTCCGGGGTCGTAAAAAGCGGGCCGATATCCACATCAAAGCCGAGATCGGCAAAGGCCGTGGCGATCACCTTCTGGCCACGGTCGTGCCCGTCCTGACCGATTTTGGCAACCAGCAAGCGCGGCCGACGTCCGTCGCTTGCGGCAAACGCTTCGGCTTTGGCCTGAATTTGAGTGAAATTATCGTCCATGCCCCGACACTCTGATTTATAAACACCTGAAATCGAACGTATTTCAGCCCTGTGACGGCCAAAGACCTTCTCCAGAGCACCGGAAATCTCACCAACTGTCGCCATCGCGCGTGCTGCATCAACCGATAACGCCAAAAGGTTGGCGCCCCCTCGGGCCCCTTCGGTTAAGGCCGCCAGCTTATCATTGACATTTGCTTCATCGCGCTCTGCCCGCAGGCGAGCAAGTTTATCGAGTTGCTGGCTGCGCACGGCGTCGTTGTCAACTTTGAGGATCTCAATTTGTTCTTTCTCTTGAACGCAATACTTGTTAACGCCAACGATCGTCTGTTCTCCGGCATCGATTCGCGCCTGCGTGCGGGCGGCAGCTTCCTCGATACGCATCTTCGGGATACCGGCATCGATAGCCTTAGCCATGCCGCCCAGCTTCTCCACTTCATTGATGTGTGCCCATGCTTTATCTGCCAGGTCCTGCGTCAGACGCTCCACGTAATAACTGCCGCCCCAGGGATCGGCAATGTGTGTTGTCCCGCTTTCGTGCTGCAGGAAAAGCTGCGTATTGCGGGCGATGCGGGCTGAAAAATCCGTCGGCAGGGCAATGGCCTCGTCGAGGGCGTTAGTGTGCAGAGATTGCGTATGCCCCTGGGTAGCGGCCATCGCTTCAATGCAGGTGCGGGGCACGTTATTAAAAACGTCCTGCGCCGTCAGTGACCAGCCCGACGTCTGGCAGTGCATCCTGAGACTGAGAGAGCGTGGATTTTGCGGCTGAAATGCATCCAGGATCAGCTTCGCCCAGAGCGCACGGGCGGCGCGCAGTTTGGCGATTTCCATGAAAAAGTTCATGCCGACGCCGAAAAAGAAGGAAAACCGCGGTGCAAAGGCATCGATATCGAGCCCGGTTGCGACGCCGGTGCGGGCATATTCAAAGCCATCTGCCAGTGTGTAGGCAAGCTCCAGGTCAGCTGTGGCACCTGCTTCCTGCATATGATAGCCAGAAATCGAAATCGAGTTGAATTTCGGCATATTGGCCGACGTGTAGGCGAAGATGTCGGCGATGATCCGCATTGACGGCGCAGGCGGATATATATACGTGTTACGCACCATAAATTCTTTCAGAATATCATTCTGAATCGTGCCCGCGAGCTGGTTCGGGCCTACACCCTGCTCTTCGCCAGCAACGATAAAGAGTGCCAGAACGGGGAGCACCGCACCGTTTATGGTCATCGAAACAGACATCTGCGAAAGATCGATGCCATCGAACAAAGTGCGCATGTCGTAAATTGAATCGATCGCCACGCCGGCCATGCCAACATCGCCTGTAACGCGTGGATGATCACTGTCGTAGCCACGATGGGTGGCAAGATCGAAAGCGACGGAAAGCCCCTTCTGGCCGGCAGCAATGTTACGGCGGTAAAAGGCGTTTGATGCCTCCGCCGTCGAAAAGCCTGCATATTGCCGGATCGTCCAGGGCTGTGCCACATACATGGCCGGGTAAGGTCCACGCAAGTAAGGGGGGATACCAGGATAGGAATTGATTTGTGGAAGATCGGCAGTGTCGGCTGCACCATACACTTGCTTGACGATAATTCCTTCCGGCGTCTTCCAGTCTGGGCCTGAAAATTTGGCGGTGTGCGTTTTTGGACTGGTAAAATCAGTTTTAGTAAAGTCGGGCAATTGCGGCATTGTCAGGTTCGCCTTGGATATTATTGCAGCACATGAAATCGCCCGCCTTTTCAGTATTCTTACAACGAAAAAGCTCTAATGGTATGAGAAAAAATTCTGTCTTTATGCCGCGCTGAATAATTCATTTGCTTCCTAAATCAACACGCCAGCATTACATTACAGTCACACTTTGGTAACACTTTCTTTCGAATGTTGTGCCAATCATTAGACGTAATGTTGTTCTTTAAACAGGTACGATAAAACGAGGTGAACTTTATGGCAAATTTTTTAGTACGATTTGTCACATTCGCGTTCCTGGCCTTTAACTTCGGATCAGGTAGCACTGCCATCGCCCAGGGGACGGGCGGGCAGGATGAATTACCGTGGCAACAACCGGTACAAAATCAAGACCCCTACGCTCCGGGCAGCCGCAATTACGATCCCAACAGCGCTGATAACGCCTCTCAATATCAGCCGCGTGAGTATACCCCACCCGCGTCGACTTACCAGCCACCTGCCCAGGCTTATCGTCCGCCTGCCCCGCAAACGCAACACAATGCCAATACACAAGACCAGTCGCAGACAACATACAGCCAGTCGGACAGCGCTGGCAATGACGACGGCCAGTATTATTCCGAGTCGGAAATTGTTGAAGCAGGGCACCATTTTTTCGGCAAGCTCAGTGAAGGGCTGGCAAAGGCTATAGAGACTGTATTCCGCCGTCAGGGCCGACCGACGGCATATATCCTCGGACAGGATGCAGGAGGTGCATTTGTTGCCGGCCTTCGCTATGGCGAAGGATATCTCCATACTAAGAGTGGAGATCGCCGGAAAGTTTTTTGGCAGGGCCCATCGCTTGGCTACGATTTTGGCGGTGAAGGCAGCCGCACAATGGTGCTGGTCTATAATCTCAGACATCCAGACCAGATCTATCGCCGGTTCGGCGGTGTGCAGGGTTCTGCTTACGTCATCGGTGGTGCGAGTGTGCAACTCTTGAAAAGAGACAATATTACACTGGCCCCCATCAGAACTGGCGTTGGCCTAAGATTAGGCGGTAATATCGGCTATCTAAAATATACGCGGCGCCCAACATGGAATCCATTCTAAGAGATTATTGATGGGCTAAACCAAAGGATATGGTATAACCATACACGTTGATCGATAAGAGTGAGGGAAAAGCGTGTTCTAATCTGTCTCTTGATGTTATGCGGGCTGAAAATTTCAGTACGGATATGCAAAAATCTTTCTCTCCACAGGCTTTGATGGCAAACTGGTTTCATAGTGCTGAATTGCTTGCCTGCTGTGTTAGTCTGAAGAAGGCTAAGGTGAAGTGTTATAATCGAGGTAACGCTACGATCGCCGATCGTAACGCTTGAGTTAGTAAGTCAAAGGGTTAATTGGTGTTTGCGATCCAGTCGATCATGCTCGTGTCGCTGGGATTCTTGCTTGCGGTTTTGCTGGCTTTTATCGTTGCGCCAGCATACTGGGCACGGGCCGCACGATTGACATCAGAGCGCCTGCGACGCTCATTGCCAATGAGCGAAGCACAAATTCGCGCAGACAATGATCGTTTGCGTGCTAGACATGCCGTACAAATCCATAAGCTTGAAGCACGCACCGAGACCGCTAATCTCTCGCTCGCGCGCCAGAAAGTAGAGATTAATCGCCGCGATGCTGCAATAAGCAATCTCAACCAAAAGGTTGCAGACCTTGAAACCGACCTTGAAGCGAGCAAAAATGCTCGCCGGGTATTGGAACACACGATCACGGATCGCGTGCCTCGTGTAGAAAAACTACTGGCCGAAACGCGCAATCTCTTATCCCAGAGAGATCGTGAAATGGCTACGTTACAAAGCGAGGCAAACAGGACTTTTCAGGCCTTGAATGAGGCGGCTCAGATCAACAATCAGCAGCGTTTAGAAATTGATCGCCTGCAAAGTGCTTTAGCCACACGCAAATCGCGGATGGCGATGGAACGCGTTAATAAAGCCTTATCCGCCGGTGGCGAAATGGCTTTGCGTTCTGAACTTGAGGCTTACAGGGCACAAACAAAGAACCAGGCATCGCTAATTTCCAGGCTGCAAAGCTTGGTGCGTGAAAATATCGACAATGCAGATCTTCAGGCGGAGCAGAAGAACGTATCCCTTGAACCCGGTTTACAACAGACCGGTGAGGCAAGGCAATTGGCATATCAGAGCCTGACAACCGCTACCATGCCTGACGCCGATACGATTGCGCAGAATGCCGAGTTGGTGCGTGAACTTAAGGCCAGGATCGAAACGCAGGAAAGCGAAATTCAGCAAATGCGCGCCGCCCTTCAGGTATATGAAGAGGGCGAAGATTCCCAGAAGTCTTTCTCTGTCCGTGATATTCGCATCGCACTTAAGGCGCGCATTGCATCGTTGGAAAAAGAAACAACAATGCAAGCCACAATAATACGCAAGCTGCGCGCAGAACTTATCTCAACTAATGACCGTAATGCACGCCAGGCTGCTTATCATATGCACGAATTGCGCAGGCTTGGTGTCGGAACATACCAGACAACCATATCCGCCCGGCAACGCGCAGATGAACGTAACGAGGCAGACCAAGCACAACGCAGACGTAACCTGGCCGACCGGATTACAGAAAAAGTTCCAACCACCTCGGCAGATCTGGCCCGTACACCATTGAATCAAAACTACGCAGCACAACACGAATATTTGCCAGCGCCTGATAGCAGTACTGTATCCCAGGCCCATGATGAACGGGCGAATCCACTTTCAGACACAAGCAACGAAGCAGTAATTGAAAAGGTCGCCGAAAATAAAACTCCGCACACAGAAGTCCTTGACGTAAGAGAACAAAATCAATCCTCTAAGCAGGTAAAACTGTTTAAGAGGATTGGCGGCATCAGTAAAAGATGACCTTACGACGATACGCGCGACGATACGCGCGAAGCAAAAAATGAGGCGTTTGAAGTTTCTTCGTCCCAGGCCTTAAATTGCACGCGCAATGCAAAAGTCCACGACATCCAGCATTGCTTTTTTGACAACACTATCGGGAAATGTCGCCATTGCATCACGCGCAACAGATCCGTAGTAACGCGCCCGCTCCAATGAAGCATCAATTGTTTTATGCCGCACCATGAGTTCAACGGCATGTTCGAGGTCACCATCGTTGATATCGGCTTCTCCAATCGTGCGTTGCCAGAACGCACGCTCTGCAGCGTTGCCACGACGATAGGCAAGGATCACCGGAAGCGTAATCTTACCCTCGCGAAAATCATCGCCGATAGCTTTACCTAGTTTTTTACTCTCGCCCGAATAATCGAGAGCATCATCAACCAACTGAAACGCGATGCCGAGCGATTTACCGTAAGAGCGTAACGCAGCTTGTTCCGCCGGCGGTCTTTCAGCGATGGCAGCGCCAACCTCTGCGGCAGCTGAAAACAAGGCCGCAGTCTTGGCATTGATGATCGCCAGATAAGCATCTTCGGTGGTTGCAAGATCTTTGGCTGCCGCCAGCTGCATAACCTCGCCTTCGGCAATGACTGCTGCCGCGTTGGATAAGATTTTCAATGCCTGCAGCGAGCCAACTTCAACCATCATGCGGAAGGCCTGTCCAAGCAGAAAGTCACCAACGAGCACACTGGCCTGATTGCTCCAGACAAGGCGCGCGGCCTTTTTGCCGCGACGATAATCACTTTCATCGACCACATCGTCATGCAGTAATGTCGCAGTGTGCATGAACTCAACACTTGCGGCGAGACGGATATGACCCTCGCCCTGGTACGCGGACAACTTTGCCGCAGCAATTGTCAACATCGGCCGCAAACGTTTTCCGCCGGAATCGATCAAATGATGCGCGAGTTCCGGGATCATTTCGACATCGGACACGGCTTTATCTAGGATGATGCGGTTGACGGCCCCCATATCTTCATTAGTCAGCTCAAGTATTGGCCGCAGGCTCGTAATGGGATCGCGCGATCCTTCCAATGGCACAACAACGCCCAAATTTATCTCCTCAATTTATCTTTGTCCTACTTAAATCCCAGCCATTGCAAAAGCCAATGTTTTCCGCAAAAAACGAAACGTTAAGTGCCATGCGGTACATCTGCAGAGGGGCCGATAGAATGTAGGCGTTTGGCTCCACCTTTCAGCAGGCCGTTAAAAAATCCAGGTGTATTGTGAGACTTAAGCATTTTCAACTCCATCACAACCACCTGACTTTTTCAACGGCCTGCTAGGCCGTGTCGTCAATTAGCACGCGAGAGCCGGTTTGGCGAAATCGGCCCGTTTCGGCGTCGCTCGTCCTCGAATATGCTCGAGCCATGTCCTTGCGTCTAGCTCCTTGAAACGAAATCGATTTCGCCAAACCGGCTCTCGCGTGCTAATTGACGACACGGCCTAGCCTCTTAGATAGTCACATATAATCTGAAGACTAAGATCAAACCGTCCCCGCAGATTGCCGCATTGCTGCGATTTGGTAGGAGTGACTTCAGGCAAAATTGTACTCATAGTGTAAAACCGATTGAGATGAGCTGTAGTATGATTGAATTAATGCGCACGAACGATAATGTCCTGCTTAATTTTGTTGAGGTATTACTGCGGGATGCTGGCATTGCCGTGATAATCGCAGATCAGAATATGAGCGTGCTTGAAGGCTCGCTGGGGGTTCTGCCGCGCCGTGTTCTGGTAGACCGAGATAATTTTGACGCAGCCAAACAGGTTTTGCAGGATGCTGATCTTGGGCAGTGGATCAAACACGACACTCATCCTCTGGGATAATCAGGCTCTTGGATAATCGGGATATGCAATCTTTGGAACGGCTGCAACATTGGCCCGCCTTGAGCAACGATGCATTTTTCAATGGCGCGATCCATGTTCTGCAGCCCCAAAAAGGTTATCGCGCGGGTATCGATGCCGTTCTCCTGGCTGCCAGCCTTGACATTACACAACATACCAGCGTGCAGGTGCTTGACGTTGGGGCCGGTGTCGGGGTGGCAGGTCTTGCCGTTGCGGTGCGCTGTAAAAACGCATTCGTGACAATGGTCGAGAAACAGGAGGTTTTGGTTGAAATTGCGCGTGAAAATGTGCTGCGTAATCAACTCCAGGACAGAATAAACGTTCAAGGCGCCGATCTTCTGACGCCGGACGCTATGCACATCTTAAGGCAAGGGCTTTTTGATCACGTAATCTCCAACCCGCCCTACTATGACGATCATGCGATCCGGCATTCGGCAAATGAACTCAAGGCAGCATCGAATGCCATGGCGCGCGGTGCACTTGAGAGCTGGATAAAATTCATGGCCATGGCCACAAAACCAGGCGGCACTGCAACGATTGTGCATCTGGCTGAACGTTTGGGGCAAATTCTGCAATATTTCGCCGCCCATTTTGGCTGCATCGCGGTGCAGCCGCTCTATTCGCGTGAAGGTGAAAAAGCAAGCCGTGTCCTGGTCCGTGGTATCCGCGCCAGCAAAGCTGCGATGCAGATACGCCCGGGCATTGTCTTGCACACGTGTGAAGGTGCATTTCAACCAGATATAGAACGGGTTTTGCGCCATACAGCGCTCTGGTCGATTTGGTGAGCTTTCTCACGAATGGCGTGTATATTTGACGCCCGTATGTGTGGACGGGGGG